>DATJDF010000127.1:0-22108 GCA_035497555.1 Arachidicoccus sp.
ATCTTCCGGCTTTAATCGGTCTTTAAGCTGAAACACAGCCTGTAAGGCACTACCTGCGCTATAACCCACAAAGATGCCCTCTTCCTTAGTGATCCTGCGGGCCATAATGGCGGCCTCCTTATCTGTAACCTGTTCAAAATAATCGATACAGGTCATATCAAAATTCTGTGGAACAAAATCTTCTCCTATTCCCTCAGTGATATAGGGATACACTTCTTTCGTATCCAGTTCTCCAGTACGGTAGTATTTTGTCAAAAGTGATCCATAGCTGTCAACAGCCCAGACCTGGATGTCTTTGTTCTTTTCCTTTAAAAATTTACCCACGCCACTAACTGTCCCACCCGTGCCTGAAGCAACCACCAAATGGGTTATTTTACCCTCCGTTTGTTCCCAGATTTCCGGGCCAGTCTGTTCGTAATGAGCCAATCGATTGGCCAGGTTATCATATTGGTTAACGTAAAATGAATTTGGAGTCTGTTCCGAGAGTCTTTTGGAAACTGAGTAATAGCTCTGTGGATCTTCCGGTTCAACGTTTGTAGGACAAACAATCACCTCTGCGCCTAAGGCTTTAAGAATATCGACCTTTTCTTTACTTTGCTTATCTGTTGTTGTAAATATACATTTATAGCCCTTTATTATAGCTGCAAGTGCCAGGCCCATACCTGTATTACCGCTGGTTCCTTCGATAATGGTACCACCCGGTTTTAATTTACCTTCTTTTTCCGCAACATCCACCATTTTCACAGCCATTCTGTCTTTCACTGAATTTCCAGGGTTAAAATACTCCACCTTTGCCAAAACAGTACAAGGCAACCCTTTTACGCTTTTGTTCAGTTTAATCAAGGGCGTATTGCCAATTGTCTCCAGAATATTGTTTTGCCACATAGTCTATTAAATTAGTATTATAATATACAAATGTACGCCAAGTTTTTGGATCAGATGTCATCACAGGACGTCTTCTCAAGTTGCTAACAGAAAGTTTTCTGATTGGCTTATCCGTTACTGGATTTATTAAGTTAATAGATTACAATGATCAAAGGGCCAGATGCAATAATACTTATAAATCAGATACATCCAACCTTAATTAATTATTACGCATTTTAACAACAAAAAAGCAGAGACGCACTTTAATTCTTAAAGTTACCGTCTCTGCTATCTTATATAATAAATAAACTTATTTATTATTTTTTCTGGTGTCTTTCATTTTCTTCTGTTGATCCTGCATGGTTTCCATGCGCATCTGAAACTTACTTTTCTGTTTTGGCTTTTTACGTTTCTCGTTCATTTCTGCCAGAATCTTACCATGATCAAGAATATACTTCTGAATCACCAATTGAATACCTAGTGTAACCAAATTGCTTACTGTATAGTATAATGTCAAAGCAGAAGGCAAACCGTTAAACACAAAGAAGAAGATAAACGGCATGAAATAAGGCATATACTTCATCATTGCCTGGTTCTGTCCGGTTGTCGGCGACATGTTCATATTATACATGCTGGTAAACATACTCGTAATACAATAGGTAATTGTAAATAAGCTTAAATGGTCGCCCAGTAAGGGAATATGGGTATTAAAATGGAGAATAGCATCATATGAAGAAAGATCCTTCGCCCAGAGAAAACCCTGGCCACGCAGGGCAATACTGGAGTTAAAGAACCGGTACAAAGCCAGGAATATGGGTATTTGGAGTAGCATGGGCATACAACCGCTTAATGGATTGGCACCTGCTTCTCTAAAAAGTTTCATTTGCTCCATCGCAAATCCCTGCTGATCTTTACCGAATTTTTCTTTTAATGCATCAATTTCAGGTTTAAGTACCTTCATTTTTGCACTACTATAGTAACTTTTATAGGTTAACGGAGAAGTAATCAAACGTATAAAGATAGTTAGCAATATAATTACCCAACCAAAATTGCTGACAAAGCTGGCTATAAAATTAAATATAGGCATGATAAACCAACGATTCACGTATTTAGCAAAGGCATCAATACCTGAACCTAAATCAACCATGTTATGCATTCCATTATCATATTCTTTCAAAATATAATAATCATTGGGGCCATAATACATTTGTAGTGGTATGGATACAGAAGCAGTAGCCGGCACCGCAATTTTCAACATTGCTGTGTCATGAAAGATCTCTTTTATGGATGAATCTCCATCATCGCCTGGTAAGGCAGTCATTTTTGCATTTCCAGAAGCAAATCCATTTTTAGATAATAACGTCATGCTAAAAAACTGCTGCTTAAACGCCATCCATTTTGCACCATTTTTAAAATCATTCTCTGCGCCGCCTGCTGCCCGGTCATCATCATAGCCCTTTTTCGTATCATTATAACACAGATATGATTGCTCCTTTTCATATTTTACGGCCATTTGCTGTCTATGCAGTACATTGACCCAGTTAATATTTAATACATTCTGAGATAACAGCTGCTGTGCACCGTTGATCAGGATATTCCAATCAACCATATAATCCGCTTTCTTTATTAAGAATTGATGCTCAATAACTTGCCCGGAAGCGTTGGTTAACTTATAAGATACAATCTGGCTGCCGTCAGCATTTTTACGGATAGGCTCCGGCGTAAAAAACAAGTTAGAGGTTTGTTCTGTACTGGTGGGTGAAGTATTAATTAAATAACCAAGCTTGTTTTGCTGTCCACCTAGTACAACTTGGGCAGAATCAAATGATTTGTAATTTTTCAATTCTACTTTTTCAATCTGGCCACCTTTATTATTGAATGTGATCTTCATCAGATCATTTTCAACAACCAATTCTTCTTGCTGACCACCAGTTGCGGCTGCAAAACTACCGGCAGCACCTAATTTTGCGGCTGAATCGGCTCTGAGTGAATCCTTTTTTGCGGCAACCAGATCTACTGGTTTGGCATTCGCCTTCTGAGCGACCAGTGCAATTGAATCCTTATAATGTTGCCCACTTTCATATGCATCCTTTTGTTTACCTGTTATTACAAAATATGTAATAAATAAAATTCCAAGTAAGGCAAACCCAATGATGGTATTTTTATCTGTCTTCATTCAGCGGTTTTTACTATATAAATATAGCGTCGTAATTATAAAATTTGAGCTGCAAAGGTAATGAACCAGCTAGAATATGCCAATCTAATTACTTATCTTTTCGGTAAAAGGCAGTATGGGTATGGGAAAGGCGGCGTAAATTATTAGCAATATCTACAAATTATACGCCTCGTTTTAAGTAAATGCATTAATTTCGCCTTCCAATTATTAGGAAAGATGCCAGAGTGGTTGAATGGGACGGTCTCGAAAACCGTTGTGCGGGCAACTGTACCGAGAGTTCGAATCTCTCTCTTTCCGCCAAGGCAGACTTCTTGGGAAGTCTGCCTTTTCTCTCTTATAATGAGCCATTTTCATTTCATTTTCAGTCCATTACAAGCGATTCATCCAAGCTTTGTATATGATTGATAGTTAAGCTCCGGATAGGATAAGGACGTTGTCGAATATCTTGTTCCTAAACCCTTGTTTCAGGAAATGGTCATTGAAACCGAACATTGAGTGCAGACGGTCTATGGAAGAAGCATTGATGGGGAAGGCGTATTAATAGCTGCACTTCTTTTTTCATATACTATACAATTCAAATATAACCAAGGATTCTAAATTGTTATCCAACAAATCTTACTTACTTACTTACTTTCTAAACTCTTCATAAAGGCGATGATATCTTCTTTTTCTTTTCCAGTGAGGCCAAGACTATCTTTAGAAAGCGTTTGATTAGAAAGATTTATGCCTAGGCCCATAGCGCCACCGTTATTATAAAATTCCATTAACTGGTCCAAAGTCTGGTATATCCCGTTATGCATATAGGGAGCTGTTTTAATGATATTGCGAACGGAGGGAACCTTAAACGCGTATTTATAGGAATCAACACCAATCACATCGTAATAGCCCAAATCCGGGTCCAGTGTGGAGTCTGCCAGGGACACTGGAACCCCTAGCACTTCAGTTTCACTCTGGACATACTTGGGTGGAGTAACTCCATTAAACAATGGAACGAAATGACAGGTGGCACATTTTGCTTTCCCCATAAATAAATTAAAGCCTTTCAATTCCTGCATTGACAGGGCATTTCTGTTCCCGCGCATATATTCATCAAACCGGCTATTGAGTTTAATCAAGCTACGAACAAAGGATGCGATGGCATTGGTAACTTGATCCGAACTGATTCGTTTTTCAGTCCCAGCAGGAAAAGCCTTTGCGAATAACAACTGATATGATTTATCCGCGGAAACATAATTTATGATTCGATCCATCGAACCATCCATCTCCTGTTTGTTAGTGATAACATCGAGCGCCTGATCCTCCAGGGTTAACGCCCTCATGTCATAGAAATAATTTGACTGTAAAGAGGCGTTGAGTAAGGTTGGTACATTCCTTATCAGTAGTTTGGCACAATCATGGATATCTCTTTGCTTTGCCAGCCCATCCGTAAATGCCAAATCAGGTTTGTGACAGGAAGCGCAACTCCTTGTATGGGTACCGGATAGTGATGCATCATAAAATAGTTTTTTACCTAACACCACTTTAGCATCTGTTATATGAAATTCAGGTCCGGGAGAAAACGCATCCGGATTAAAGGCACCGGAATCAAATAGTGTCCTTGCCTCCTGCCTAAGCATTCGGTTGTATTTAATTTTACGACCGGGTAAGTCCTGCTCCAATTTTGCTATACCGGTGCTGATCTCATTTGCGAAGCGTGTAATAAATACCGCTCTATCGAAGGAGTCAAAATTGGGATTATGGTGAAGATATTCTAAGGAGGCGTTCAGATCCTGTAATAAAGATGACTTCTTCTTTTTTATATAGAAACCAAGGACATATCGCAGACTTTGTAGGGAAGCGGAAGACTCTTCCATACTATTCAAAGAAAGTGGATTGTCAAATCCCGTAACTCCTAAAGTAATTATCCTGAATACCTCTAACTTGGCCGCATCCAAAATTCGCCAATCAGCAAGTTGATGATCGGCAAAATAAGAAATCAGGTACTCGCTGTTTGTTATTAAATGGCTTGTTTCGCTGATCAACTCTTTTTTCCCAGCTGGATCGTACTTCGCATAGATCAATTCTTCTATCACCTGCAGGCCCATCGGATCTACGCCGCGAGCTAAAGAAGCGTCTAATAAATCAGCATTCTCGATCTCCTGAACAGGAGGACCATTTAATCTCTTAGTCAAGTCCGCTGTAAAATACGCTGCAGCCCATTCAAATTTTTTGAATAGCAATCTTGATTTTAAAAAAGCTCTGCGAACGCTTTGCTCGTCAACCCTGTCTTTGCTAACCTCGAAAAATAAGGTGTCTTTTACATAATCGCGGAAGGATACGATCTGACTCAAAATTTCCTTGTGAATTTTTCTTTCACGTGGACTGGATGCAGTCTGCTCTGTATGATCCGAACTAGTGGAGGTAAAACTAGCAATAAAAAATAGCCCTGTAAACAGAAATGCTACTACTCCGAACTTTTTATACATAACACATTTCTCCTCGTCCTAATCAGCATTGAATTATTTAAATATCAGCGCATTTCTGAACGGGTTCGCATTCTTATCCCGCTCAGCAAGTGGCTTTATTCCCCATCTGTGCTCTATAAAAGAAAGAATGCTGACTGTTTCATATTGTGTGTGGTCAACATGATCCTGTTTGGCAAATGGCCCGATAATAATTGCAGGAATACGGCTTCCAGGCCCCCATCTGTCAATAGTCGGTGGGTTTACATGATCAAAAAAACCACCAAACTCATCGTAGGTCAGGATGACCAATGCATCCTTAGCATTGGGCCCATCTAATACTGCATTAATCAGATTGACAGCCAGTTGTTCTGAAGAATATACAGCTGAACCGCCCGGATGTTCATCATTACCGCCGCCGGGTTTCACAAAGGAAACGCTGGGAAGGGTACCATCTTTCGCTGCTTTAATGAAATCATTTTGATCCTTCATATGTTTTCGTCCTTCTGTTCCTTCTTCATACTGGGCAAAATAAAGGAAAGGTTCGTGATTATAGGCAAAATTGTTTTTCTTTCCCGCTACCGCGTCATCCCATCCTTCAGAATACCAAGCCCAAGAGATATTTTTTTCGCTCAGCCGGTCACCAATGGTTGGCATCGTCTGGGAGGGCAATAATTTAGATGTATCCGATTTGGGAGGATATGGCTTATTTCGAGAAAGAATATGATTGACTACAAAACCATCCGGCGTAACCACACCATCCTTAATCATCTTTCCATCAGCGTCAACTTTCGCGACAAGTGATTTCGGGGCATCTGGCCAAACTGGTACAGCAGCAGAAATCAAATAAACATGGTTAAAATAGGAGCCGCCATAGACACTCTGAAAAAAATTGTCACAAAGTGTGTATTTCTTGGCCAACGGATAGAGGGGTAACTTTTCTGTGTTATAATAACCCATTGCCAGTCCTTTGGAATCATTATATGCCGCAAACTTATCCATCTTTCCGCCGTTAATTTGCAGCTGGTTATGAAAAAATCGATGCGTAACATCCGGTGTTTTCTTATCGGACGGAACATATTGGTCTATATTAAATAGCTCATTGGGCAGGTTGGTCGGGAAAGAATTGTTTCTCGGGATTTCAGGAAGGTACTTATAGGGTTTCCCCTGCTTGTCGACTTGTACAAAATTTCCTCTTTTGGCATTTTCAATACCGTTTGCCCCTTTAAACTCGCCATACAGATTATCAAAACTGTGGTTTTCCATATAGATAACTACGACATGGTTAATCTGTCGAATACCCTCATCAAACGAGGTTTTCTGTTGTTGTGCTTTTTTGATGGTCCCGCAACTGTTGATTCCCAAAATGAGAAGAAACAAATAAAAAAATCGTTGTAAGCGCATTTCGTTTTCTTTTTAAGATCCAATTTAAAATAATATATAAATCCGATAACAATGTCGGTCAAAACAAGGGTCAAAAGAATTGATTGTATGCAAAATATGAAAACAAGTCGGTAAAAAGAACAACATATACATTTAAAAGAAACTATGCATATGATTTACCGAGGTCACGGGTCTAGTATTTTCATCTAACTAATTAAATTACACCATGTTATAATGATTCTAACATTTAAAATCACATACAACAAAATATAATATTAATTTTTATTACAGCGTCGCTCGACTAAAATCCGGCTAAAAATTGCCTCTATTCCTTCGCTGACAAAATTTTCAGGTTAAAAATCAGTCGCCTTGCATGGCATCTCCATGCTTATATTCATTCTTTGGGGTAATTCGGTGCGCAAAATAAGCAGTCTTAAGCAATCAAATTAATAATCAACCGATTAAAAGAAATTCTTGATTTTCCCTATAAAGTTGCTGAAGGTCAATCAGAATCTGGGACGTACTATTTAACTGTCGCTTAAATAAGAGCTGTTAAAGTGCCTATGGCAAAGTTCGCTCCTACTCTACGCCAGCACTTGCAGTCTTGAATAATTGCAGTTACTTGGCTCGTTATTTGGGTATATTATAGGAATATCCTAAATACAAAAATCATGAAAAAGAAGACTATTAAAGACCAAAAGGTCAATACAAATATCAAAAAGGAGGCTCCGGAAAATAAAGACGATCTTGACAGCAGAAAAAATGAGGAATTCGACTTTAAAGGTGATGACATCACCCACAACAAAAAAGAAACAAAGAAAAATAAAAAGTAAAAATTGCGCTGCAAGCTAACTTAATGACTAATATATAAATCTAGTCCAAGTAAAACTCTTTGGGTGGGATTATGCTTTTACTATTTAATTTCACGCAATTCATATGTATAGCTATAACGCCGGGTCACATCCCCATCCACATTACTAACTTCGGTTTTGGTAATATTCCCGTTGTCATCACGGGTGCTGGCAAAATAGTGCATTTTTATATCATCTTCCTTTACATTTCCTATTTCTTTAGTGCCAAAGGCATAAAGATCCATAGATACAGGATTACGTAAATCAACAGCACGGGCAACGTTTGACATAAATATCGCCAATGCCATCTGGGGCCGATCGAGATCAAAGACACCTTTAACACTCAAATAATTAATTTCAACTTCAATATGAGATAAAAATTTAACCTTTTTTAGATTATTATTGGCGTCCCAATAATAAGTTCTGTACAGATCAGAATAGCTGTTCTCCGCAGCGTTATATGTTACCGGATAAGACAGATCATTTTCTTTATGTTCTATTAGAACATCACCATCATAGATAAACTCAAAGATCTTCCCAAATCTGCGACCAGAAGATGTAAAGATTTGATCCTGGTCGGCGCGAACAATTAATCCATGTTCATTATAGGTGTATACAACCTGATATATCACACCGTTGGCATTAAATTCAAAATTCTTGATGCGGTTATTGTCATCATAGCCAAAAGAAGCACTTCTAATAATGGAGCCACCGGGAAATGTCAGCTCAATTGTCTTTACAAAATAACCTTTGGGAATTGCGGGTGAATTATCTTTTTTCTTACCACATGATATGAGCCCTATAGTTAGGGCTGCAAATAGAATTACAATTAAATTTTTCATGGTATTTGTGTATAATATTTGAACATTTTCTTCCATTCAATCAACAATAGTAATGTTGTAAGTTAGCGACTGTAAATGGCCCACAAATTAGTTGGACACTTTTATAAATTCAACCCTACGGTTTTGAGATCTCCCTTCAGCTGTCCGGTTACTTTGAACAGGTTGTGTCGCACCTTTACCTCCGGCTGTCAAACGCTGATCATTAATCTCAAAGTCTGCAATCATCAACATTTTTACAGCATTTGCACGCTTTTTCGATAGCCCTTGATTCATCGCATCGCTTCCATCATTATCTGTATGACCAATTATCTGAATTCTTAAATCAGGATCCTGCTTCATGACCTCAGCAATACTCCTGATCACCCCATATGATTCTTTTCTAATCACAGCCGAACCGGATTCAAAATAAATACCTGTTGTACTATACCTGCCATTTTGAAGCAACTGACTTCTGGCGTCAAGCCCAGCCTCGGCAATACGCAGATTGCTGACATAAAATCCTTCTTTAGGTTTTGGTATTAATGGAGCTGCCCGAAAATGAAAATTATTACGAAGGTTACTTGGTTCAAAAGCTTTAGGCAAATCAAAAATCTTTCGCGCACCCATATATAACCGTATCCGTTCATTACTTACTGCTATGCTCACATGGATTGGCTTACCGGCCATGACATTTGCCGGCCATGACTGGGTCGTTTCTCTGCCAGAATAAAGGCTGGTCGAATAACCAATATTATCCTTAATCGATGCAGGAATATGAAAATAGAGCAGCTTTTTATGTTGAATAGATTGCTTTGCTGGATTGCTGACTTCAGAAAATCCAAATGTCACCGGTGGTCTGGATACTCCAGAAGGATAAAACAGATCGAATTCAATTGTGAAATGCTCAGGCAATACCTGGTTGAACTCAGGAAAAGAAATGCTGTTATCCGGTATCTTTAACCAATTTCCTGCTAAGTTCCGGATCGTAACTACTTCACCAGAGCCATTTGTATTCCAGCGAACTGGGAAATCCCCCTTTGCCTCCTCAGAAAAATCATCATGAAATACAATCTTATCACCAGGTATAAAATCAAATTTGGAAGATACATATGCCTCATTTCCTTCGTCTTGAGTTATTTCACCCATTTTTGCATCAATGGGTTTGGACTTCATAGCACTACCGTCAATCCCCTTTTCGGCCTTATCCAGACTCTTGTCTATTTTCCTGTCTACTTTCTGCTCAATTCGCCGATTTACCTTCCGCTCAATTTTTTTCCCAAGTTTTCCTAATATCTGGGAATTTCCAATCATAGAGACCCCCAATATAAATAGTAACATGAAAACTGTCTTGATGTACTTTGCCATCTTTAATATTGTTATTGATTAAATAGAAAATAACTTGTAAACGAATTCTGTAAATAAAATACACAGCTTCTTATCTGATATCAATATACAAATGTAGGATCGCAGAATTTGGTTCCATTGTAAAAATACCCGAATTTATCAGGGGCAAAAGAAGCAATAAAGAGAAGAATTTAAAGAGAGGAATCATTTGCATTCCCTTCAAGGGACAAAACATGACTGGCAAGATTCTGATGACTCAAATGAATTTGTGAAGGGCTATAACCAAAAAAATGTTTGAATTCATGAATAAAATGTGCCTGATCAAAATAGCCATACCGGTAAACAAGCTCCTGCCAATCTTTCGTGGCAGACGCAATTAGAAATTTATTGACTCTGTTGAATCGAATTACCCTGCTGAATGTTTTTAGCGACAAGCCCACTTGTTCTTTAAAATGTTGTTCTAAGGAACTTTTGGACATATTGGTTAATCTATATAACTCATTAATCGGCAGATTACCACCGCTGAAAATTATATTCTGGCAAGCAAGCGCGATCCGCTCCGTTTGCGGTTTTTCAGATTTCTTTAGTTGCTTCAACAGCCATTGTTCAAGTAGGCTTATCACATCTTTAGGACTATGCGCACGGTCTTCCATCTGTTGACATAAGTCATTAATTACACCGCCAAGAATGTCAGACACAAGGACACATTCATTGACGAGTAAATGCTGCGGGATACCCAAGAGACGAAAAGCGCCAAACGGTTTAAACATCACGTAGATCATGGAAGCCGGCGATGTAATCAAATGATGATAATGATTTAACTGACCGGTAAAATTGAACCGCACGTTAAAATATTTATTCAAGGTTGTATTGTGCAAAAAATGATTTTCATTGAGAATGAATGTCATTACACTGTGTCCAACTGGAAATAGATCAAGCTCCATACGTTGACCTTCACCCCCCACATTAGAATGCATATATATCTGTATATATGGACGCAGCGCAAAATGGGGCATGTACAACATGGTTTGCATGAATCAAAAATAGGTTTAAAAAATGAATTATTCGGGCAATTGACCTATTATGCTAAGAGGCATTCACAGAATCTAACCCATCAATTCATATCAGAACAATCGCAATACTTTGATTTCCAATCTATGGAAAGTTCTACACAATTTTTCAATCATCGGCTTCTACAATCTGCTACACTCCTTCAATGTTGAAACATTCAAGCGTCAAAAATCCGATATTTAATTTTATACAGCACCAAATGCCGCACATCGTTTTGGTGAATTAATGTTCACTCAAAACGCGATCAAAAGTCCGCTCGAACTGAGTAAAAATAAATCAAATGCAACTATTCATTCTTAATAGCTGGCTAGGTCAGTGTGCGGAAAAAATCAATTAGATCATTTGCCAGCAATTCCGGTTGTTCCATTGCAGCAAAGTGTCCACCTGCCGGCATCTCCGTCCAATGCACAATATTAAATCCCCTTTCGATATACGAAAACGGCGGGGTTGGTAATTCATATGGAAATTTTGCAAACCCAACAGGTACATTAATATAATCGTTTTTATTAAATACCAGCGGATGTTTACTATTCTCATTATATATCCGGATTGAGGAATGTATTGTCTGTGTGATCCAATATAATGTTACGTTGGCGAGTAATTCATCCTTGGTAAATCTATCTTCAATATGCTTATTATCGCTCCATGCTTTGAATTTTTCGATTATCCAGGCACAAAGACCTATTGGGGAGTCATTCAGACCATAAGCCAGCGTAATTGGTTTCGTGACATGTTGATAAACATAGGCTCCCTCCTTTAACATCCAGCCAGCGGCAAATTTCTGAAAATTCAGCACCTCTTCAGGAAGCACTTCCCCATCATTTAGATAAGGCTTGTAAGAACCGGAAATATAATTAAGGTGCAAGCCGGTAATTTGATTCGGATATTTCTTTGCTAACCATGTACTGATACCAGATCCAATATCTCCCCCTTGCGCCCCGTATTTTTCATACCCCAATTCAAGCATCAGTTTATGCCACAAATCAGCCACAAATTCACTATTACAGCCAGTATCCGTAATCTTATCAGAGAACCCGAAGCCAATAATAGAAGGAATTACCAAATCAAATGAAAGTTGGTCGTTATCTGTAAGCAGCGGTATAAGTTTCATCATTTCCAAAAATGAGCCCGGCCAGCCATGCGTAATAATCAGCGGGACAACTTTCTTTCCTTTCCCCTTTATATGCATAAAATGGATATTATAGCCGTCAATATTTGCTATAAAATTCGGATATTGACCTATTTCATGTTCAACCTTCCGCCAGTCAAATTTGTGCAACCAATAATCCGTCAATTCCATCATATACCCCAGATTCGCCCCATAATTCCAATCGCCGTCCACTAACTCATCAGGCCATCTCGTATTTGTCAATCTCATTTTCAAATCATCTAAAACTTCTTGAGGGACATTTACTGCAAAGGATTGTATCATAATAATTTTAAATTTTCAAGTTAGACAGATACCGAATGACTTCACAAATTTATTTACCTTAAGCTCAGCCTGGCTCATAAATAGGCCAATCAATCTTGAATACTAGATCTCAGCATCGCCGTCATCAATATCGACACGCCAATCATTTTTTTAATCAAGCCCATCAAAGCAAAAAAATCTATTCAATCAACTTCCATCAGGCTCCCCTCAATTTCTTCTCAAAAAACATTGTACCATCAATTGGGCTGTATCTATAAGACTCAATCTCGTAGAATCCCAAATAACGATACAAGTCCTGTGCCTTCCTTTGACTGGGAACCGTGTCTAACCTTATAAAATTATAATGCAGATCAGCCGCCGTTTGAATGGATAGTTCCAACAATTTCCGACCCAGCTTAAATCCTCGGAATGCCGGCTGGACATAAAGCCTTTTGAGCTCAGCGACATCTTCAGAAAATTTACGGATGCCAGCGCATCCAACAGCTGTCTTTTGCTGATCATAGCAGACAAGAAGCGCTCCGCTTGGCGCCTTATACTGCGTAGCAATAGTTGCAAGTTCCGAATCAAAACCCTGGTATCCTAAATCAAAATCCAGTGTTGCGGCATATTCTTTAAACAATAGCTTCCCTTGTTCAAATTCCAGCTCCGCATTTGCGATTTCAAAACTAAATGCTGCCATCATATAAAAATTATTAACATTTATAAATTCTATTGGCTAAGTCATATTTCGAGCCAGCACCTGGTAAGTTTCTTTTCAAAATGTCTGATCGATAAAAATACCAAACCCAGGCTATAAAAAACAATTGAACGGGTATCCGGATCCACAGGTACTTTATTCCCTTTCCGGATAATCAGCCTTCTCAGGGTGAATGCGATTTACAGCGGCACAAATATTAGCCGGCAATAATAAAAGCAATAATAGTATCAGAACCACGGAGCCAGGGTAGCTGGTCTGTATCAAAAAGAGTGATATCCCAAATAAATACTCCAAAATCCCGGTCAGGTAAACAACAAACCACCTGAATAGTAATACTGATAACATAAATACGCTCACTAATATTATAACGGGTTTCATAATATAGCAAAATTAAAAATCTCAAGAATTATGTCAGATTACATCTTCTAAGAAAATTAGATGTACCGTCCCAACTTCGAAGTCAATACCTTGGGCCTATATCTTCATAACTGTAAAAGATGCATCACCATTGTTTTTATAATAGTTACAATAGTAAAGCGTCAACTACCTTCAGGGCTTCTTGAGTCATCAATACAAAGTTATTCATTTTTTGCAAGCAGATTATCCAAAATTCGGTAAATGCCAGACCACGTAAAAAAGCCTATCCTAAATCCATTACCCTGAATGCTCATGCAATCTGACTTCGGCGATAGATGACCTGATTACTCACTTGATATCATGAACTTATATGCAGCTATAAATGACATAGCCATTATGTTTTATTTAGGAAATTACGATTGTATGTACCTACTCTCCGGCTGCCATTGCAGAAAAAAAAGCGTCACCCAGCAGATACTGAGTGACGCGGACAAAATCTAATATATAGAACCAATTTATGGGATTTCCATGACCCTGATTTCAATAAATCAAATTAATATTAAAGACCGAAGTTATAGGCTACGCGCAGGCCTAGGAAATTACTGGTTTTTCCTGCCTCATAAATCTTACTATCACTTTCGAACTTCACTGCAAAATCAAGCGCATTTTTTCCACCAATATTCAGCAAATATCCAATCTGCGGGCTATAGGTAAAGGATGCGGATTTATCAGCAGCCAGATCATCTTTGTTAGCTATAAACCCGGCACCAGCTGTTCCCTGGATATACAGGTTGGTGCTTGGGAAATAATACTTCAAACCAGCACTGACGGGAACAACCTGTAGATCGGTACCGGTTCCAACACCATCTTTAGCGAAGAAATTATTATATCCTGCGTTTACAACTACATAAAGGTCATTTTTCAATACCGGAAAATCCGCCTGGACGGAACCGCCAATAGACCAGTCATAAGCATCTTTAAAACTACCTATTGGAAGGCTGGCCTGTGGGCCAACACTCAATTGGATACCCGTCCGTTCTGGCGTGGATTGTGCATTTGATTGCAAGCTTAGCCCTAATACAAGTGCTAAAGAAAGGATTCCTATTTTGTTAAGAATTTTCATCATCGTAATTTTTAATTTTTATAAATTGTCCGAGTTATATTTATACTGCAGTATTATTGACTCATTGACAAGGCAAAGGTATTACGGTAATAAGGATAGCACAATTCCAAAATTGCGGTAAAAATGACCAATTTTCAGGCAGAACAATTGTACGTTTGTTTAATACACTTTTATGGCGTCAAATGCACCAAATACCCAGTTTGGCCTGTTCCTTTCAAGTCAAAAACCAAGCCCTTTCCAAGCTTATGAAAAGGGCTTATAAAGTGCTATTGACTAAGGGAAATTAAAATCGGGACTAAACCAATGACCTTATTGCACAGCTGCAATATTAGATTTAAAGGAAGTGGGTGTATAACCTGCAAATTGCTTAAAAAACCGTGAAAAATGTGAAGGCGTATCAAAATTCAATGTGTCAGAAATCTCTTTAATACTCTGATGCGAATAGTTTAATAAATACAACGCTTCCAAGTAAATTCTTCGGTGAATGACCCTTATCGCAGTTTCACCGGTTTCCTTTTTAATAATTTCACCGAGGTAGCCAGCGGTGACAAACATATCATCTGCATATTCCTGCACCGTACGTTTTTCCATAAAATCCTGATCAACCGCCTTCTTAAATTGTTGCACTAACTGATAGCCGCGGGAGTTCATTACCGGTTGGCTATTTGAATCACTCTGAAAAATGCGGCCAGATAGATAAAACAGCTGCATCAACATCGATTGAATAAGTTTCTGATGATATTTATCCTTTTGGTGATATTCAAAATCCATTTGTTCCATTAAGCCTTTGATCCTTTCAAAGGTTGCCGGATCCAAATTACTGATTGGTGGAAAATCAAGATTGTAATCCAACATACTCTCCAGCACACCTTCCTTAACATACATATCCGCAAAGAACTCCCGGTTAAATAGGACCATATATACCTGAAAGTCTTCTGAAGTCTGCTCAATCGCATTAATCATCCCTGGTAAAACAAAATGAATGCTATTAGGTCGAATGGTAAAATTATAATGACCCGCTGTCATACGACTTTCACCGCTAAGACAAAGTACGAAAGCGTAATGATCCAACCTGTATGGCGCACTTTTTACTATTTTGCAAGCCGTTTTAATAATAGCAAAATTTTCCACATTAACCTTAGCTGCCTTTTGCGGAGAATCTAACTGGCTAAGTGATGCAGGACTACCGCTTTCTTCCTCTTCAATGGTGCAACCTTTTCCGTTGACGGCATCTTGTAAAGCCACAGTTCGCACTAAATCCTTCAACTCTAAATTTCTGGACATCGTATTCATTATCACCTCATTTATCTGAAAGGCAAATATAAATCGCTTAGGCTGTTCAGCATTCTAATTAAGCGCTAGATCACCCAAAAATTACAAATTCCCGACATTAAAAGCAAATTTTTACATTTTGTTATATCTTGCTTCTTCCAGATCCAGATTATGTTCGATATCACGTATGACGCTATCATCATATTTTTTCTCAATACGAAAAATATTTAAATTCTGACGGCGCAACCTAACCAATTCCAGCATGACTTTGCGGCTTATTTTTCGATCGGACCGAACAGTAACCTCTTCATTCTGTTCCGAGAGATTGAGCTCTGCCATATTAATGTTGCGTATAATCTGTTCTTTCATTCTCGCCAGTGATTCATATTCCTGTAATTCCTTATTGTACTGCTTATCCAAATAAGCCAGGGAATCCTGGCTAAGCTTAAGCCTGATTTCTTCCAACTGATCGGCCTCGGGCCGGTAGTCATCAATTTCCTCTAGTTTGAGTAATTTGATAAACAAAGGCAATGTCAATCCCTGAAAAACCAGGGTCACCAGAATGACGACAAAAGTGATAAATAAAATCAGGTTGCGATGTGGAAAATCCGTGCCGTCTGCCAGGGCGATTGGAATGGCCAGGGCCGAAGCCAGTGAAACCACTCCACGCATACCCGCCCAACCGATTACAAAAGGCAGTTTAAGGCCCGGACTTCGTTCCTCTTCCCGGATCCTGCGCGATAGCAATCTGGGTAGAAATAGCGCCAAGTATACCAGTAGAATACGGATAACGATAACAATTGCACTAATGACCAGCGCATACCGAATCGCTTCCTCAATGGAATAACCATCCAGTCCGCTGACAATAACAGGTAACTCAAGGCCGATTAGAATAAATACAAACCCGTTCAATAAAAAACCTACAGTGGCCCAGACCTCCTGGGTCTGAAGCCGGGTATGATAATTCAAAAAATCACTAGACCGGAATGATAAAAATAATCCGCCGCTGACAACCGCTAATACACCGGACCAATTAAAGTATTCCGCTACCACATACATGATATAAGGCGCAATCAGCGTAATCGGTGTGGTAATACTGGAAGACTTAGCCCAATAGCGCAAGATAAAGTATAACAGATGGGCGATCACTAGTCCGACAAAGATGCCCATCACAGATAAAATCAAAAAATTAGTTGCTGCGACCCTAAATACAAATTGGCTGGTCAGAATAGCAGCAATGGCAAACCTAAATACGGTCAGTGAGGCAGCATCATTGACCAGACTCTCTCCCTCAAGGATGACCAGGCCTCTTCTGGGCATCTTTAATCCTTTTAAAACGGAGGTAGCAGCCACTGCGTCAGGAGGTGAAATAATACCCCCCAGCAAACAACCAAGAGCAAAGGTAAAACCAGGGATAATGTTAACAGAAAAGAAGGCAATGGCCAGCGACGTGATAATAACCAGACCAAAACCCAGGGAGAAAATGGATCTTTTCCATTTCCAGAAATCATTCCAGGAAGTATACCATGCCGCTTCAAATAGTAGTGGCGGCAGAAAAATCAAAAAAATCAGATCGGGATCCACATTTATTGGCTTGACGCCGGGTATCAAACTGATACCCAGACCGCCAATAACTAAAAAAATGGGATAAGAGATTTTAAAACGCTGGCTCAAAACATAAAGGAGCGCCATTGCAAAAAAAAGTGCGAGTATCAACAGTAGATTCTGGTGTATTAGGTTTTCATGCCCCATAAAGTCTTAAAATTAATTAAAAAAAACAGGTAAATTGCCATAAATCCTGGAAATCAGGGTAGCAGTTGACCACTGTCCCAAAAAGGAGTAGACTGCGGCTGTGTATTATAAACTGAAAAGCATCTCCTATCCGCTCCTTGCAAATATACGTTTTTCTCGCGTTTATTTAGTTCCCTGCTGGTGGCCGGGACCATTCTACATAAAGCATGTGTATGTCTCCATCCCAGACGAAAAAACGGAGGAAGCTTCCATTTTTTAAAGAATGAAGGCATCCCCCGTTTAGAAATTCAAATATTTAATTTTCTATACTGAATATCAAAGTTTCACGATCCAGCCATGCTCATCGGCTGTCACACCCGTACGAATGTTATTCAAACGTAGTGCAAGTTCTTTAGAGACATCTGCCTTATCCAGATCGAATTCCATATCTTTGCCTTTGTAGCTTAACGCTTTAATTCTGGAAATGGTAGCTGCCGTGCCAGTACCAAAAGCCTCAACAAAATCGCCTGCATCATAGGCCTGAATCAATTCGTCGATACTGATTTTTCTTTCTTCCACCTTCAACCCCATTTCTTTCAATACAACTACGGCACTTTTTCTGGTTACACCGTCCAGAATAGTTCCTTCTTCTAATGAAGGGGTCACAACTTTGTCCTTAAAGGCAAAAAATACATTCATGGTACCTACTTCCTGTAACCATTTATGTTCAAAAGCATCCGTCCAAAGCACTTGATCATAACCGTTTCTGATCGCATCCTGTGCTGGTTTCAGGCTACCGCCATAGTTGCCTGCATTTTTGGCTTCTCCAACCCCACCGGGAGCTGCACGCGTATACCTTTCTTCCACGGCGATGCGCATTGGTTTGTCATAATAAGGACCCGTAGGACTTAAAATGATAATAAATTTATAGGTTGAGGAAGGACGAACGCCAATAAATTCGTCTGTTGCAAACATAAATGGCCGGATATAAAGCGAATGGTTTTCCATTGAAGGAATCCACCCCTTGTCCAATTGTATTAATTGTTTAAGACCTCCAAGAAAAATTTCCTCCGGAACTTCCGGCATTTCCATTCTTAAGGCGGATGTATTAAAACGCTTGAAATTTTCGTCCGGGCGGAAAATTACAGCCTCCCCATTATTATTTACGTAAGCTTTAATCCCTTCAAAAATAGATTGTCCATAATGAATGGCTGCCAGAGAAGGAGCAAAAGATAAGTGCTGATAGGGCTTGATTTCTACAGATTGCCATTTGCCATCAGCATATTCTGCCACCAGCATATGGTCTGTAAAAACATGTCCGAAATGAATATTCTTTAGTTCGACCTGTGATAAACGGCTCGTCCCCGTTTTGGTTACTTTAATAGTTAAAGTGTCGTTCATAAAATCTGAAATTTAGATGTATATTTGACCAATTGATTTATAATTCTACAATTAATGGATACGCATTTACCTGATTTTGTGTTAGCCCGGTTATACAGAGACTCACTGGTCATTCCAGACAAATCAACCATGCCTTCACTTAAATTGGTTCCCAAAGGTAATAAAATTAATTTACCCGAAACCACAATTTCCCCTGACAAAGCCCATAAAGTGGAAAAATGGTGGCATGGTGAAAATCGCCAGCGAATTGCAATTGTGATTGCGGATGCAGATAACAAAATCATCGGAGAAAAGGAAGCGGAATTTCTAACCAATATCCTTGCTGCCTGCAAATTGACACTGGAAGATGTTGCCATTATCAATTATGCCAAATCCCCCCTTGGCTATACAGAAATGCTAAGCAACCCGGGATGTGATAAATTTATTCTGTTCGGTGTAACCCCGCTCCAGGTGCAGTTACAGTTCAGTTTCCCTTATTATCTGTCTCAGGCTTATGATAACTGCAATTTTATGCTAGCTCAACCTTTGCAGAACATGATGCAGACCAGCGGAGCAGCAAAAGAGGAAAAAAAGAAATTGTGGATGGGCCTGAAAGGGTTTTTTCAATTATAGCCAGTAAAACTTTTTAAATAGCCTCAAAATCATGAAACTCATCTTTGCCACAAACAATCAGCACAAGGTCCAGGAAATCAAAAAAGGAATTTCTGCGGATATCGATCTGGTAAGTTTAAAAGAAGCTGGCATCATCATCGATATCCCTGAGCCCTTCGACACACTTAAAGATAATGCTTCCGAAAAGTCGCAGACCATACACCAACTCACTCATCAGAATTGCTTCAGCGAAGATACTGGACTGGAAGTCAATGCCTTAAGTGGAGCACCTGGCGTAAAAAGCGCCCGTTACAGCGGAGAACATGCCACTGATACAGAAAATATCAACAAATTACTGGGTGAACTGGCGGGCAAATCTGATCGGACGGCGCAGTTCAGAACAGTGATTTCCCTGATTTGGCAGGAAAAAGAATATTGGTTTGAAGGAACCTGCCCGGGCGTAATTACTGAATCCCCAAGTGGCGACCAGGGCTTCGGTTACGATCCTGTTTTCAAACCGGATGGAAGCGACAGGACTTTTGCACAAATGAATATGGAGGAAAAGAGCGCATTTAGCCATCGCCAAAAGGCCACTCAAAAATTAATCGACTTTTTACGGCAGCAACACCCGTAACCTATATCATCGCTGTATTGCAAAATTAAAAACCAAATGGGTCTGCGTGTTATCATTCTAAAACACGCAGACCCATTTTTCTGGTCTTTCTCTATCCAAATCTACCGCTCAGTTATTGGGTGCGACCTAGTCAAAACTCTGTTCTTTTTACAATCCAATATTCAGATTAAATGATACTGCGGGATAACGCTCCTGATAGGTATCATAATAATTCTGGGGGTATACATCTAACGGGACGTTATTCATATATTCCAGTCTGGCATTATTCCAATTGATACCAACCAGGAAACTGGGCATTGACTGGGAAAATAACCAGCGGTCACCACGACGGTAAACATATCCCTCTCTACGAGCATCATAGAAGGTCTGATAATCGGGGAAATACACATGATGCGCATAACGGTAGTGATGCCTTGCGCCCCATGGCACTGACCTGTGGTGGGAACGATAATATGGAGCCCGAACTACACGGTTTCCATAATAATGTGATCTTGCATTATTACGGTATTTTGGCGTATTAAAATGCCGATTGGATCCATGGCTATAATAATTATCATGCCCGCGTTTCGAATAGTTTTTATAGGCTTTGTCGCGTTGTTTAGTATGTTTCTTCATCGCTTTACGATACTGCTTAGAAGATCCATGTGAATTATGATCTCGCTGCGCAAAACTTTGTTGGCCGAAGAGTAATCCGCCGATGCAAAGGGCCCATATATATATTAATTTTTTCATAGTGTTTGAATTTAAAATAAATCAAAAGCTGTACCAGGAAAGAGGAACCGGCCGCGACGTCGTTAATAATCTTTCTACCTTATAGATACCAAATGAGTACCAAAAGTTTAACGCAGGACAGGAAAATATTCAACATTTCACCGAATAAATTTGGCACTTATCATTTTTTGTAAGAAGTGTAAATAAGTTTATCTGTTAATCAAAAAACAGATAAAATCTGCAACCATTCCCTCACCAGAAAAAAGAACAGCCCTGCAAATCTGCATGGGCTGTTTATGTTTTAGAATTAAATTATGAAGGTATTAATCGCGATTTACGTTATCAAGTGCGATTAATACCTGTTCTGAATCATGATTACGACCTTGACTTACTTAAAGGTCTCATGTAATGCATCAAACTTTTTAAACTGCGCATCAAATTTATCGTAAGCAGCCGGATCATGGCCACGTGCTTTATTAGCCTTCCAGCTATATAGATTCGCAATGATATCTACAGAACGGTTCAGAGAAACCAAATCACTCTTTTCTTTTTCTGCTTTTTTGGAAAGAATATCAAAGCTTTTTTCTAACCATGCCAATGAAGAATCCGCTAATGGCCCTTGTTCTTTTTGGATGGCATCTCTTTTTGCCTTTTTAGCAGCTTCCTCGCCTTTATTTGCATAGTAAGCGTCATCCAGTGCACTGAATTTCTGGTAATTCAAGATACCGACGTTAAATGCATAAACCCCATTTTGAGAAAGATTAAATGCCTTCTTATAGGCGTCCATAGAAGCCTCTTTAGACTGAGTGATAACAGCAGTATCCTGCGAACTCTTTTCTGCATTCGCAAGTGTTTGGGCAATCTCAACATATTGAAGTTCTGTCATGCCGCCTGCTGCATCTTTAGTTTTATAATTCTGAATGATTTCTCCCAGGTTTCCACCAGACAACATGGCTGAAGTTTCAATCTGATTCCACAAATCATTTTTATCAGGATACGCTTTTTTGGCAATGGCCAGGTATTTATCCGCATTTTCCTTGTCTTTTTTTGCCTGATAATATTGTACCATAAATTGATACATGGCTGGCATATCCTTCGTGGCAATATTGCGGTCACTGAGTAGTCTGTACATAGACATAGCAGAATCAGCCATTGCAGGTTTTGCAAATCCGCTATCCTGAGAATAGCCTGATGCATTCTGCGCGGCA
>DATJDF010000128.1:0-8717 GCA_035497555.1 Arachidicoccus sp.
TTAAACGGAATATAAGAAAGTAACTTCCCAATCCAAATTGGCACGTTAATATCACCGCCTTTCTTTTTTAAATAAACTAATAATTTATCGACCATAAGTATTTCTTTAATAATCTTGCAAAAAAAGCCAAAAGGAAACAACCATATATAACACTATTGCCACACAAAATTTATCATTAAACCTCCATTTTAACAAAATTATTTAAAGCTGTGAGGACTTTATTTCGATTAAATTTACTATTTCTATCAATGCATATGTTGAAAGAAAAACATTGTGTATAATTTCCATCGATTTTATTAGTCTTTGTCATTACGAGTATCCACCGTTTTTATCAATATCTACTTTATATGTCGAATTTTAATCGTTCAACATCATATTTTTGAGCCGTCAAACGCAGAATTTGGCTTAATACTTTGTATCGCTCCTTGTTGGATACCAATGCCAAAATGGCATTAGCTGCGTTCTGAATATAATCTAAATCTAAGTCGATTATGTCGCCTAAGACTTCACCATTCTCAAAAAGTATTTCTTCGTTATACCTCCATTTAGAAGCAATGACGGGAACGCCAACTATCATGGCGTCTATTAATACCCCTGGAAAGCCCTCTCCAAAATGATTTGTCAAAAAAATTAAAAAATGATATGTCGCCAACAATGTATATCCGGAAACTGTCGTTAAGTCCAAAAATCCTTTATAATTAATAGATTTATCATTATTAACTATCTGATCAAAAAGTCTATGCTGTTCTGCTGTTAGTTCAAAAGCCCCATAAATATCAAGAGAATATTGAATTGACGAATCAATACCATTTAGATATTTAACAAGCTCTAAACACCTAAAAATGCCTTTGTCAATATGTATCCTAGATAAATATACCAATCTGACTGAATTGGTTATAGTTTTCTCCCCCAAAAGTAAAGTCGGTATTTCTTTAAAATTAGGTAAATATTGCGCATTAATTCTAGGCGACACCCTCTTAATATTATCTCGTAGGTTATGAGTTTCCACGTACACATATTTAGCAGACTCAATTAAAGTCCTTAGTCTACCAGATTTCAATTTCTTATAAATAACTCCCCCAATAACAAAAACTACAAGTCGTTTTTTCAAAAAAATATAATACAAAAGGGACAACTTCATTAACGCAGTTGAAGGAATAGATAAGGCAATTCGTTTATACCAAATTATACCACCTAAAAGTCGCAAATAATTTAGTAGTACCAATCCTCTTGAGGTATCAATATAGACAAGTTCTTGGTCATATTCCTTTTCTAATTTCCTAAGTAGAATTTGATTTTTAGCCTCTGCACCTCCCCGCGGTTGGTTGCATTCGTTTATACACGCAATAAAAAGTAATTTTCTTCTTGAACTCATTGTAGCATCAAAATAATATGAAGGCAATTATCTAATAATTTGGTTTAGCATATTCTGGACAACCTGTTCCGCTAACTCAGTGTTTTTAGCATTATTTAGGACTTTACTTACCTGTTCAAGTGTCTTAGATCGGCCGAACCTTCTCTCAAATATTTTAATCACTTGAAAGTCTTCCATTCCTTGTTTAAAAGCCTCCCAACGTCGACTATTGATAATCCCTCCTCCGTTAACGCTGTTATAAATAGCTGTATAGTCTTCTGGATAATTTTTAAAAGAGGACGATATATAAGTTTTTTGCTTATTGCCTGCATAGTTCCAAAAACCGATCCCTGTTACATTATCTTTATAAGCCTTCCAAGCCATCAAACGGTAATAAGAATAAGGAGAAAGGGACCGTGAGGTACCTAATATTGAATAAGTCCACTTTTGAGTATGACTATTTTGGAATTGATTGAGGAATCCTAATTCGACAAAAAATTGAGCGATATCCAAATCATTGAATAGAGCATTGGCAGCGGCTCTGTTCGTTATTGTCGCAAAAAAATTAACATTAGGCTTGCTCGTTTTCAACCAATCCATCATTTGTTTAAATTCCTGGATATCTTCTGGTTTTCTTACCTCATCATATGGATACAAAAATATATTTGATTCTTTAAATCCCATATTTGCCATCGTCTTAATAATCTGATTATACCATAATAAAAATGCAGATTTCCACTTGGGACTCAAAAAAGGAATTCTATTATGACCTAATTTATTGCCAACAATGGTATAATTCATGAAAAGTAAAATCCTACTATTTGTAGGCAAAAACTTCACGTAATTCTTAAAACCATTAAAGTCCGTAGCATTGAGGTTGGGAATTGCGGCAGTGTGTACAACAAATGTATTAATATGATGTGATTGCATATTAGCAACAGCCTGTGCTTTTATATCTTTTAACATTGCTGAATTCAGATACCCCCAATTTACAGCATTAAGATAATCCTGAGCCTGCTTATTTACTAGTTGGATAGAGACGCTACCTTTTATTGTCTTATCTGAAGAAACAATACTAAAAGGCCACTGACCACTTCGAGTTATATTACTGATTGATAAAAAATACAATTGACTATCACCTGGGTATAAAGTATCTTTACCTTTTAGCGGTATAAGTGGATCCAAGAGGAAGTCGCCGTTTTTTGAACCTATACTTTTTATTTTATATAGGTTCAAGCTGTTATTTGGCAATTCAAAAGACAAAATCATAAAATCCTTCTTTGAATTAGTCAAAGAAAAGGAGCCGTAAAAACTTCCACCATACAATTTCTTTTCGGAAAATGTAATTTCGTTCAAGTTGCTATTAGGCAAATAATTAACCGGAACCGACTGCCAACTACCAGTTTTCTGAGCAACAATTGGTGAATTAAATTTTGTATTCAGGGTATTCAATCTTTGCTTTTGTTGCTGATTTAGTTGGGGGCGTAATGCTCGACTGGAAAACGTGGATGAATTGCTTACCTTATTTGCGGTATTCTCTCCAATTTTTATGTTCAATGCTGGTTTCGCTCCTATCAATGAGTCATTAAAGCCCTTAATTTGACCTTTTTCGAGAGCACTCCCTGATAAAACATTCCCCCCTTGCCCCCCAAAAATTGCTACTTCATCACAAAATAAATAACTATTTTTACCTTCAGGATAAACACACAATACAACATAACGAGCCTTTCCTCTGATACCTTCTAATCGAAACAAACCACGGTCATCATTGTTTCCAGCAGGAGTTTTACTTCTTAATGTTAATTCCCCTTGATAATAAAAATGTGAATTGTCATTACTTAAATATGCGTAAATTCCTTTCGGAAAAAAAACGCCAGCCCCTTCGCCTTCTGCGGTACTAAAACTAATGGAAGATACCGTCTGCACACTTCCCAAATCAAAAACGATCTGTATATATTTGTGACCCTGCCATCCTACCACAGGCTTCTGTCTCCAAAAAACGGAGGGCAAGGTAGCGCTTTTTCCGTCGGTTAGCTCACTTTTATCCGCAGCATCTGCTGTTAACTTATAGTTAGGTGTTACTGAAAAATGGTAGCTTTTGTGCAATCCCACATTCTGCTGAGCACAAGAATAGTTAAAACCGAAAACAATAAATAATGTCCATAGTTTGCAAAAACGCTTTACACTAATCATTAGTTTCATTTTAATACATTTTCAATGTAATCAGTAACCGGATTATCCTTGGGAATGATACGACATGGATTCCCCAACACAATAGAACCCGATGGAACATCAATGTTGACAAACGCATTTGGAGCAACGAGAACATTGTTTCCTATTGAAACTTTGCCCACAACGACGGCCCCCGCACCAATCCATACAAAATCACCTATCGTTGGATACCCTTTCCGTTCCCCTCTATTAGTTTGTCCAACAGTTACACCAGGTGCAATATTACAATTTTTGCCAATTACCGCATTGGGATTAACAATTATGTGACCGTGATGACCAATATAAAAACCACTTCCAATACTAGCTTCCGGTGGGATTTGAAAGCCATACTTATACGAATATCTTCTGAGCAAAAGCATATAAATAAACCACCTCGGCGAATACTTTTTAATCGTTTTCAACCTTCGACAAAAAAACATATACCGAAATCCAGGTATAAACCATCCCTTAATAAAACCTTTTGTTCCAGATAACCCATTATATCTGTATAAATCGGCCTGAATTATATTATTCATATTCTTGTACTTACAATATTAAACATATTCAGATTTGAGGATTCCACTCTTTATTATCCTACCGGGCACCCCTACTACAAGGGAATTATCAGGAACATCTTTCACAACTACGGAGTTTGCGCCAATTACAACGTTATTACCTATTTTAACCGGTCCTAATATTTTAGCTCCAGCACCAACATATATATGACTTCCTAATACCGGTACTTCTATTTTCTTACTCGTCCCTCCAATTGTTACATTCTGATCAATATGAACATCATCACCAATTAACGTTCTAAAATGAATAACAACACCGAGGCCTCCATACCCCAATTTAAAGCCTTTTCCGAGCTTCAACTGGTAAGGCAAATAACACCCAAATACAAATCTAATAATATAAGTTACTAACATTGGCAAAATGGGGACATTCCTTAATCTGTAAGATATTCGTTGTAATAAAATTGGATTCATTTTTAAAGTAATTTTTAATTCTACTTAACTAAATCAGTAATAAAAAACGAAGTAGCCACATTCCCAAAAATTACGCAATATAAAGCTTATGATACAAGGCATTATATTCGTAAGCACATTTCTCAATTCCATATTCCTTCAAAAAACGTTTCTTTGCACTCTCTTTTATGATTTGATGCCAATCATCAGATTCTAATATTATTGTTTTTAACCTATTACACATTTCGTTTGCACTTATCTCTTTAAATAGGAGTTTATCACCTAATGGAGAAATCATTTCGGGAATACCACCCACTGCTGTACAAATAGGTATCGCCCCAATAGCCATTGCTTCGATCAAGGTAATTGGCATACCTTCATATATAGACGGCAAACAAAAATAATCTGCCGCAAAAAGGTAATCTGTTGCGTTAGGCTTTTCGCCCAAAATATGAATATTTCCCATTTCTCTTTCTGCAATCTTTAAGTCCCTAACAATTTCCTCACTTTCTATCGTATTTCTCTCTCCACCAATAATAATTAAAGTGGCATTAACATCAAATTCTTTAACGAGCTTTTTAAAAGCATTTACCAACATCACTTGATTCTTTTGAGGAATTAACCGACCAATATTGACAATAACTCTAGTCTGTTCATCTTTCTTATAACTTTCAATTTCTTTGTACACCGTTTCTATTTGGGCAGATGGTAAAGGTAAAGATCGACCATTTCGAATCAAAATAGGCTCAACCTTACCGTAGGCCATCAAAAAGCTCTCCAAACTTTCGCCAGAAATCGCCACTGGGATTATTTTTCGTCTAATGAAAAATAAACGCCTAATTCCTCTTAATCGAGCATTTGGACATTCTTTAAATGCATCATTATGAATAGTGTGGACAATGGGAATTTTACCTAAAAATGGAATAATAGGTAACAAATAATTGACACTTCTTAAATGATTATGTATCACATCAGGATTAATTTTCTTAATTAATTTCAGCAAGCGAAAAGGAATAGTTAAATCAACCCCCAACTTTTTATTTACGGTATATGTAGTAACACCATCCGACAAGTCCTTTCTAAAAATATCGTCTTCATTTTGTTTATATAAGGTAACTAATGAAACTGAATGCTCTTTAAGCAATTCATTACTCAAATCTACGATAAAGCGCTCTGCGCCACCACCGGAAATATTTGGAATGATTTGTAATACTTTCATCTTTTTAAAGCTTAAGAAGTCCATAAATTAACAGCAATAAAGAATAAATTAAAAAGGTGTTTAACACTTCCTTTCGAATGAACAACTTTTTATTTATGAATATGTATGCCATAAACACCATTGGATACACCGCTTGTAATCGTCTGGGTAGCGCCTGTCCTGCCGAAACAGCGACGATATACACTATCACTAGTACGATAACCCACTTGTATTTACTCCAAAACGGTTTAAGTTCTCTTAAATGAGTTAGTATACGATACCAAACTAGACACCAAAATAACGAAGCCACTGATTGGGGTAAATAAAACAATTTTTCAACCCAATTTCTCCCCTCTGATAAATGCAACCAAAATGGGAATGGCGATATTTGGCCAAATACAGTTTTACTAATGTAGTTAAGCGGTATGGGTAACTTATCTAACATTACACCTAAAGAGTTCTTGTCGGCAATGGCGATTCCTCGCGTGCTATATACATCAACTGTCTCACTCGCCGTTCCAAGAAGCGTACCTACCCCTCCAATAACAAAAAAGAATAGTAATAAAATCAGAGCGGAAAATAAATATGCGAAAGGCTTGTACCGGGATTCGGATTGTAGGATCCAAGCCCCTAGAAAGACGACAAAAAATAATCCGTTCTCTATTCGAATAAAATAAGCAGCTGCACCCAGTAAAATAAGAGCTAGGTAATTTTTAAACGAATAATTATTACCAGTTATAATATACAGTCCTATAGCATAAATAAGTGCAATATGAATATCACGCATCATTCCCAAGGAATAAAAAAAGACAAAACTCAACAACGCGTATCCAATCGATGCTTTAAAGGCCGTTCTACGATCAGTATTAGATACTCGTTGGCATAACAAGTAAAGAACACCAGGTATAAAACTTCCACACAAGGCCACGTTCAGTTTCTGAAATAATAAACCATAAAATGGTCTTAAATCTGCCCACCTTTGCAATGTTCCGGTATACGCACAAAATAAAGGAGAATCTTTATATCTATACGTAGTAAAGGCCGTTTTCCAAATATTGTCGAAGGATAGTTTTGACAAATCAGTTGCCGCTTTATAAAATGTATTCTCGTCGACATTTACATATGAATCCATAAACGGGTCCGAAATAAATTCATAATGACTAATAACGACCCAGCCCGAGTAAATAAGTAAAAAGCAGCTAACAATGCTCAAGAAAACTACTCGATGTTGCTTCGGAAGTCTTAGAGTTATAATATATATTACCAGAATATATATTACTCCGATAATTAGAAAAGATATGCTATTGCTGATAACGCATAGTGCAGTATACAGTATCATAACTAACAAACTATTCAAAAGTGGTATTCTATTCATCTTCTTTCTGTTGATGATAAATGGGACATATTACATATCTATTATTTCAATTGGGTACAACCACACTGAACAGGGTAATGATAATTTGCGACATCTTTTTAATTTAACTTTATATTGAATATAAAATGAGACATTCAGTCTACTGCTCAATCCCAGGCTTAATAAATCATCTTTACGGATTTAGATAATTCATTCATATATAAATCATCATTATAGTAGGAGGAAAACACCTTTTGATACACATCCAAAAGCCTTGTAGGTGCTATTCGGCAACTATTATCAAATGCTATAATTTTCTTCGCAATTTTCAAATAACTTTCAGTATTCGATACCTTTAGAGTAAACTCTTCCAAGTTTATATTCTTTTCAAAGGAATCAATTACGGTGGTATATATTGGAATAAGGCCAGCTGCAAGGTAAGAATTCATTTTAGTTGGAGTGGCAACATTATTTACAATATGCTCCTTTCTTACCAAAAAGCCATATTTATATTTCGCCAATTCGCTTTGAAGTTTATCTAAATCAACATGCTTTACAATTACATTCGTTAGCCCTAATCTCTCAACTAGCTTTCTCGCCTCTTCTTGTTCACCTGTTAGGATTACCAATTCAGCGTTGGAATTCAGTTTATTTATCTCCTTAAAGATTAATAGAGTTTCGTCTATGCACTGCCATGCAAATAGCCCGCCTGCGTAAACAAAGCTAAGCTTTCTATATCTGTTAGTTCCACTTAAAATTAGTTCTGGATTCAAGGGAAGGTTATAACATGGAATAACAATGCTCTTTCTTTTCAAGGTCAATTTGTATTTACTTTCATAATAAGAACACATTCTTTCCGAAACAAAAAGACAAAGGTTGGCTCTACTTAAAGCCTTTTTTTCCTTAAAACCATAATACTTTGAAAAAAGAAACCTCTTTATGGGATTGGAATATAATAACTTGCACTCCTCAGATATTATTCCTTGAAACCAATTAATCGTAAATTTCGTATTTGCCGTTATTGAAACCAAATCGATAGCTCTAATCGTTAATAAGTTATCACCATCGTCAATCTCATTTATAGAAACAGTCCAAACAACATTAAAGCCTTCCATTATAAAAGCTCGCTCAATGAGCTTACAATAATATTCTGTAGCGTCATTAATAGTTCCTTTAGGCAAATAGAATTTAATCTTTTTCATTTCACTTTTATTTTTTCCTAACATACGGCTATGATCTCTCTTCATGCCCCTTTAAACGTTAAACTTATTGGTTCTTAAAAACCTAACCCAATGAATAATTCGACTTTCAATAAAACAGGAACGATTAAACTAACTTTCTTCACCATATAACACTAAAATAACAAGATAAATCTACAATTAATCAATGAAAAATACAATATCTTTCAACATATATTTAAATATCTATCTTACTCGTCGATTAATCAATTTATCTTTAAGATTCAAAATTAGTGTTCTCTCCTCTCGTTCGATTCCAGCGAAAAATATTATAACTATTAAGCAACCACAATAAAGTAAAGTTTGAAGAGCAAAACTAAACAGGGAGTTTGCCAATATATATTTGTTAATATAATAACCGAGCAAGGCTCCAATAAAAGTTATTGTCAAAATT
>DATJDF010000129.1:0-5963 GCA_035497555.1 Arachidicoccus sp.
CATTTTCTGCACTTCTACCATGCGAAGTGGCACTCCATTCTCCAAATACCGGAGACATTCAATTTTTTCTGCTTTCTCAAGTGGTGTCATCTCCCACTGTGTAAACTGTATTAAAGCGTTTTTTCTAAATGCATAAACCCCCTTATGTTCATAACAGGGAACAGCTATTGCTGTATTCCGGGGATAAGGGATTCTTGAGCGGCTAAAGAGTAGTGAATTGTTTTTTTTATCAACCACTACTTTAACACAATTTGGATTATCCTTCTGCGCTTCCTCTTCAAAGGGCTGCATTAAACTGGCAACCTGCACCTGCGGATCTGAAAATGCGTCGATGAGTTGTTTCAGAACAGTCTTATTGATAAAGGGTGTATCACCTTGCACATTTAAAATAATTTCTGCATCCATGGTGTCTGCCACTTCTGCAATCCGGTCGCTTCCACTCTCATAGTCGCTGCGGGTCATCTTTGCCTGGCCTCCATGGCCGGTGATTTCATCAAAAATAACGGTGCTGTCTGTTGCCACTAGTACAGCGTCAAACAGACCGGTTGCCAGCGTATTGTCATAAGTATGGCGGATAACTGTTTTACCGGCAAGCTCCTGCATGAGTTTTCCAGGGAATCTGGCCGCGCCATAGCGGGCAGGTATGAGTGCAATAACTTTCATACGATTTAAGTTTAGACTTTCAGGATCATTTAACATTTAATGGATAAGTGCGCTTACTTTCGGTTCACCCGCAATGTTATTCATCTGGCGTAGTATCCAACGTGATTTCCAATTGACATATTTGCTTCTGGGCTTGACCGTAAAAACTTTCGGGTTGGGCAGGCAGGCGATAATACTTGCTGCCTCACTACGGGAAAGGGTTTTAGCTGTCGACTTATAATAATGTGCTGCTGCCGCCTGGATCCCGTAAATACCTTTTCCCATCTCAATGGTATTAAGATAGACTTCCAGAATTCTTTCCTTACCCCAGACCCATTCTATCAATTTTGTATAAACAAATTCAGGGGCCTTCCTCAGATATTTGGAAACCCCTTCGCCTTGCCACAAAAATACGTTTTTAGCAGTTTGCTGACTAATCGTACTGGCGGCCGCGCCACGTGCTCTGCCTGCGTGATCACCGGTCAGACTCTTTTGCAATGCCTTCCAGTCAAAACCATTATGATAAGGAAATAACTGATCCTCACCGGCGATTGCAGCTAATTTTACATTACTGCTAATGTCCGCCATTGCTACATAGTTTCTACTGAGTCCATCTCCACTTATCCAACTATTCAATTGTGTAATGGTAATCGGCGGCATCATCCACTTGCAGGCGACCAGATAGAGCACAGACAGTATAAAAAGCCAGATCAGGGTTTTAAAAAACCGGAATATTAATTTTCTCACGGGGACAAAGATAAAGTCAAATTTCCATCTCTATAAACCTCTCCTGAATAAGTTTATGGCGTAAGGATAGAAAAGTCAGTAATAGGTGCTTCCACAAACCTACTATACATCTCGGCTGCACGCCTCGCTTCCTTGGCAAAGGTGGCTGCCATCGGTGCAAAAGGCCTTAATTCCAGCTTCATCCCATTTTTTTGGATGGTTTTGTCCCAGGTAGCAACAACTTGGCCCCGAAAGACAACCACGGGCCTGAAAATGCCGTTTAACGTAAATGCCTTACTGCTATGCATGCTATCAATAACAGCACTCCGATCCTTATAACTGATCAGGTATTCATCGAAAGCAGGTAAAAGGTAACAGCACCCGGACGACTTCTGTACGGGTTGGCCAGATAACGGCGTTTGGCCTGTTTGCCAATAAGTCTGCCCGTCAAAATCAGTTGCCTGCAGCTGGTCAGCTACTAATGCCATAGCGGATCTGATAAGTGTAATCTGTAGTCCTGACCACCACTGGAAATCCTGCAAGGTTGCCGGCCCGTGACTCTGAAAATATCTTAATGCAAGTCTTGCAGTTGCTTCCTTCCGGGAAAGCTTTCCTGCAAGGCTTTCCAATTCGTCAAATTGTTTTCCCAGCCTTTCGGCGACCAAAGCATAAGTAGTTTTTTTACCTTCCGCGGGGCCGCTACATATTAGACCTTCCAATTCTGCATGGATAAGATAATGGTTCTTGCGGTATTCATCCAAGGGTAATTTATAACTCTTTAAACGCTCTAGTAGCAGCTCACGGGTAAGCGCAGGTTCTTTTTCAAGCACTTTTTGTATCACTTTATTTGCCTTGAGGTATTCCTTTGCCTGGATCCCAACAATTTTGTCCCGACTGAACAAAAACCGCTGAATCCCCGGTGCGGTAAGCTTTAATAACCATAACAGATCTTCCGCTGCAACCAGGTGCCAGGTCGGCCGCATAATATGGGTGCGCAAAATGACACCTTCATCTAATGCTTTTTCAATAAGAGATTGCGTACAAGCAGGTGATTTTGCGTTTGCAGTTTGAAGCCGGAGCCCGATCGCCCACTTAGACATTCCGTAATGCTGGGCCTGGACCCCACCCATCCAGCTCACCAGTGCTGCCGGGCTCAGCCCCTGGCTGTTTGTATGGCTATCCTTACTTCCACTTTTATCTTTACGACTTGTTTGGATGCTGCTGGCACTATCCTTACCGCCACACTCAATGCGCTGATTGCCCAGCCGGCGATGCCTGATGTCTTTTGCTTCCATAGATTAATTACTGTTATCCGGTTTATTCCAGCCACAATATGGCGAGCGCGGTATCAGTTTTACCTTCATCCAGCATTCGTTTTACCAATCTGTGGAGTTGCACCCTGATTAAGGATCTTTCATTTTCATTTGTCTGGCTAAAAATAAACTTAATTTCGGGATCTTCCCGCACTTTTTGAAGCATTTCCGGGGTGGGCAAATTTGCGGCATTGCCCAATAGCCCAAGATCATTGCCTGTTAATACTGTCGAGTGTCTTGCAACCGCTGGTAAGGCATCTACACCAATGCCCATTGTACGGAGCGGTTTTTCCACTTCGAATAAACTCTCCGGCGTAACCCGTGAATACCAATTGGCCCCCAGTCTGGCAACCAGATCAATTTTCATCTGATCAATCATCCCATTTGTATCCAGAATTTCTTCCTGAATATGGATCATTATGACTTCCGCAAAGACCAGGTTACCTGCACCGGGCTGCGTTCCAAGTTCTTTGATTTCCGTGACGCGGCACTCCAGCTGGACAGGTGCTTCTCTCACCCTTGGTGGACGCACCAACTGCGAAGCCTCCATGGTAAATCCTGTTTTTTCAAATTCGTTGACACCTTCAGGATAGTCCGTACTGGCCAGACTGGTTTGCCGGACCATTGCATAATTGACAATATTTATCACTACTTCAGGAACCTGTTGCACATTATGTAAACTATGTTTGGTGGTATTGTCCCTGACCCTGCGGGAAGGGGAAAATATACAGATCGGTGGCCGGGTGCTAAAGAGATTAAAAAAACTAAATGGACTCAGGTTAACCTGACCTTCTTTATTGATCGTAGAGGCAAAACATATAGGACGTGGTGCAATGGCAAATTGCAGATAAGCCTGTAACTGTGGTGTGGTAAGCGTTGCCGGATCAATTGTACGAATAGCGTTTGCCATATACTCAGAAATTCTATTATCGTTTTGATTCAAGGTTCAGTATTGAGTGCGCAATAATCTGTAATAAAGTAGCTCAGCTCATTTTTTTGCGGTCAAGGAGGGAAAACATAGTTTTCTCCCTGACGATTATATTATGCAAAATACCCAGGCCGGTTATCTCCATTGCTACAGTGTCATGTGGTTTAAGCCACTGGACAGGGTAATCAGGATCGTTTAATAGTCCGCTGCCGTTCAGCTCCAGAAAACAACCGGTCCCTACAGTACCGGAACCAATCACATCTCCTGGCAATATATCAGCCCCATAGGCACATCGTTCGATAATTTCTGCAAAGGTCCAATCCATGTCTTTCATATTACCGGAAGAAACTTGCTGGCCATTCACCTTGCAGCTCATCGCCAGGTCATAATTATTACCTGTGTGGCCGGATTTAGTGGAGGTCAGTTTAGATGCCAGTTCATCAGGTGTCACCAACCAGGGACCGATGGCGGTGGCAAAATCTTTACCTTTGGCTGGACCCAGATTGAGTTTCATTTCTTCCATCTGCAGGGTTCTGGCACTGAGATCATTCATGATGGTAAAACCTGCAATATAATCGTCCGCATCTGCAGCCTCAATATTGCGGCCTTTCTTACCAATGACGACTGCGACTTCCAATTCAAAATCCAGTTTCTGAAAATGATCCGGCATCAGGTGAACTTCCCCAGGTCCTATAATGGCGTTGTGATTGGTAAAATAAAAAACGGGATACTGATCAAACTCGGGGATCATCGGCACTTTTCTGTTTCTTCGGGCTGTAGCAACATGCTGGCGGAATGCATAACCGTCCCGGCATGAGGTGGGATGTGGCACCGGACTGATAAGCTCATAAAAAACTTCTTCTTTGAAAGTTCGGCCGGCTTCAAGAGCTGCTTGTATTAAATGCGCCTTTTTCATGAGGGGTGCCTCGCCCTTCAGGAAATCCGCCATATTATCCGGGATTTGCTTGTCGCAACTATTCAGGTTATAGATATGCCCTTTGTAGTAAATACCCAGATGCTCCTGGTTTTCTGTTTTGTAGGAAACGAGTTTCATATTGATATCGTGATTTTACTTAATTTTTAGAAAATAGCGTGCATTTTAATGCTGATTTCCTTATTTGGGTCGAAGCTATTAAATAATCTGCTAAAAACTAACAATTGTTACTAAAACTTCTTTAATTTCGCGGCCAGGTTTTGTTTTGGATTAAAAGAACCGGTAACTTAGTACTGACATGCAATTTATAGCCCTATATACCCTTAAAAACTTTGCGGCTCTGGAGTCGCGGTTCCGATTCCGGCAAGAATTGGTCGCCCAACTTGTATTCGCCCAATATTAAGTAGTCCGCTGAAAAAATTACAGCGCCGGCGAGTATATCCTTACACCGGCGTTTCCGTTCATAAGACGATTTTCTAATGTTAGCCTACCTAACAGCGGGCGCTACTTTTTTCCAATGCGGTTAATGTTTCTTTTACAGCTGTCGTAGTCTGCACTATAATAATTTGACTTAAATTCATTCATTATGCCTTTTTATCACAAATCAGGAATAGTTCCACCTCAAAGACATACCCAGTTCCGTAAACCAGACGGCAATCTGTACGCAGAGGAGCTGGTTTCCACAGAAGGCTTCTCCAGCGTATATTCGCTGGTCTATCATACCCATCCACCCACCCTCGTAAAAAAGTTAGGCGAGCCCTACGATGTGTCTCCTGTTATAGCCCGGGAAAAGCATTTGAAACATACCAGTCTGATCGGGTTTAATATATCACCGGAAGACGATTACCTTAAGAGCCGCAAACCTGTGCTGGTAAATGATGATCTGCATATTTCCCTGGCAGCACCCCGCAATTCAATGATAGATTATTTCTTCAAAAACAGCCAGGCCGATGAAATGATTTTTGTACATGAAGGCAGCGGCACATTGTTGACAGGATATGGTGAGCTACCTTTTGCCTACGGGGACTACCTGATGATTCCCAGAGGAACGATCTACCAGATAAAATTTGACAACCCTGAAAACCGTCTGTTTATTGTGGAGAGTTTCAGTCCCTTACGAATCCCAAAAAAATACCTGAACCAGGCAGGTCAACTCATGGAACATGCACCGTATTATGAACGCGATATTCGCGTTCCCGTTAATTTGCATACCCATGATGAATACGGTGACTTTAAAATCCTGATAAAGAAACAGGGGTTGATCTACCCTTACATCTATGGCACTCATCCATTTGATTATATTGGCTGGGACGGGTACCATTATCCATGGGCATTTTCGATTCATGATTTTGAACCCATTACTGGCCGGCTACACCAACCGCCACCCGTACACCAGACTTTTGAAGGACATAATTTTGTA
>DATJDF010000130.1:0-18615 GCA_035497555.1 Arachidicoccus sp.
ACTACATTTTTAGTATAATAAACTTCAGTATTACCCTCAGAATTAAAAGCAAAGACCACATATGTCTTATTTTCCAAATGATAATATACCCTGACAACAAATTTTCCAAATCTCAAAGATTCAAGCTGTTCACTTACCCAGCCACAATAATCATTATACTCCTGTCTTAATGGAAAATAATCTTCCTTAATACTAAATCTAAATAGCCTCCTGCGGGCCTTAAGGTAACATAGATAACTATAACGACTTTGTGGATTCGCCAAGGTGACTAAGTCCGCATGAAAGGGCACCTGTAACCGAGCATTTTTAAGCATCATTCCCGGATGCCAATTGAACCGCTCCTTTCGATCAAGAAATAAACTCTTCAAACCAGGCACATCTGCACATAATGCAGCAAGTCCCAAATTAAACGGACCTATGCCAATTCCAATTATATCAAAAAGCTCCTCCATTAGAAAATATTAAAGATTAAAAAATAGTAACAACAGTTAAATTAAAATAACCGGCCCACGACAACTCGCCACCACCCGTCCCTTAATAGGGGATAGATAATAAACAATTCAATAAACGACAATTCTAAAATATAACCACCTCCATTTGCCCTGGGACTGCTTAGACGCCGCGTTTCAGCAGCCTGGCTTTCTCCTTTTGTATATAGCCAATCACAAACACAATCAAAAAAGTAAGCAGGCTGATAATCATTACAGCAAGAATCGTTTGAAACAAATTAATAGCATGAAAGCCGAACAGATGTAAAAACCAGCAAACAAGTACCCATTGCACCATATAAACCTTCGTAATATGGATACTATACCACTGAAACAACCAAATAAAACGTTCTACGACTAAGCTATTTGCAACAATATAACATAACCACATCCATGCTAGCACAATTCCGAGATGCATCAGTGTTCCACCGGGGCCCAACCGGTAAAAAGAGGCATTAAAATAGTCGGGTTCAAATAATTGAATAATTATGCCGCCTATGGCCAATCCACATCCCAATTTCAATAATAACGAATAAAAATCATGCTCGTCTATTTTTCGCGCCAATTGCCCAAAAAAGAGACCTGCAACTGGGTAGGCCCCCCAGGGGAAAAATGGGAAAAAAACAGCCGGCGGATACCCGTTGAAAAATTTAGACAGGTAGTCATATAATAGCACATCTGATCTCAATCCCCAAATGAATGGTGACAAACATAAAATAATAACACTTCCGGCACCCGCTATGATCCATCCCCATTGTAATCTATTCAATATACCGCAGACCAAATAAGCAATTGCCGCAAACTGTAAAATGTCTCCAACCATGAATAGGTCAATAAGTCCAAATACGTTATGTGGTATACCATGAAACGAATAGAAGTCTTCCGGCAAATAGCCAAATATGGCAGGCACCACAAATTTTAATAAATTCAAAAGATAGGCCAGGCCAAATAATGCAATTGACCGTTTCAAAATGACTCGAACAGGCTTCTTGTGTCCCAAAATAAATGAGAACCCAAGAAGAAACATAAAAAGCTGCGCACCTGGCCCCTCGGCCAGACACCGAAGTAGTCAGCCCCACCAACCCCTTTGCACGTCAATACGGCTATAAAATAGCGTAACATGCACAGCAGGCATTATAAAAACGATAAAGCCCCGCGCAATATCCACCGTCAGGTTCCTGTTTGAATTCATAGAGATTAATTTAAGATGTGAATATATTAGGTTTAGAAAGCGTTGTAAATCTGTACAACTTTTTAAAATCCTTTCCAGAAAAACGGTACAGATTTGCGGTTTTATTGGAAAGTTTTACTTCGCAGCAAAACGCAAATCCAACACGCTTTGCCAATTCATTCGCTGAGATATTATTTATGTCAGGTTCTACGATTATTATATCAGCGTTACCATAGGTGAAAATATAATCAACAGCCAGTGTCAATAGGTTCCTTGTTAAATGTAATATTTGATTGGGCAAGCATCTTATAATGTCTTTACCCGGGCCAAGAAGAAAATGTAATCCAATGTCACTATCATTAAATCGTTGGATACCCCCTATTTCTTCTGAGGTCGCATAATAAATTTCAAAATACGCGATTAAATGGCCATCGATCAGTATGACATAAAATGCAGCACCGCTTCTCTCGATCTGTTGGCTATAGTAAAGGAATAACTGCTCATCAGTATAACCAGCCATTCCCCAGAACTTTTTTGAATAATCCAAATTAAACCATCGATTTAGAATCGGAAGATCCGTCTCTTTATTCAAAAGGCGTATTTTCAATACTTGATTTTGTTTGCCAGTTACACGATGTTCAAAGCGTCTTAATGATGAAAGACTCGCTCTCAGTGGAATAATTTCTTTCATAATTCCTTTTCTATTTGATTCCATTTTCTTAACTTCAATTTTGTCGGTTACTATAGTCAATTCTATCTGAATTGCAATATCATGCCTCGCGCTCAAAAACATTTGACATCGAGCGATTTATTTTTAACATCCGTGGAAATTTACTACGGAGCAAATTTCTATTTAATGGAGCTATTTCAAACAAGAACAAACATGGGAGACCAACTTGACTGGATTCCTAATCCGCTATTATCACGAGATTTTAAAGGGCCGCAAATAATCGGAAGTACAAATTATATTTTAAAGGGAGCAATCGGAGAATGCATTTTTCAGCATCTCGCCGATCCGAATCTTTGTGAATTCAACCTATTTTATAACTATTATTATTTACATGGAGCAAGGACTTTTCACACAAAAGCAGCAAGTAACTCTTGTGAAATAACTATTATGCTTGGAGCTTCAGCTGCTTATACATTGTTTGGCAAACAACAATACGAATTATCCTATGGAAAATATACCTTTTCATATCTTCCTTATATAGATAGTAAAGTAACACTCCCTGGTAAGAAAGCTATTGAAACCCTAGACATTCATTTCACACGTAGCTATTTGGAAACAACTGCCAAATTACAGCCGCTGCTTTTAAACCATATATTGGAGAAAATGGACACTGGTAAGCCTTTTCAAATAGATGGCAATATCGGGCTTTTCGAAAGTGGTATACTTGACATGATTCCAAAATTAATTAATTGCCTGAAAAAAGAGAAAAAAGATTATCCTTTGATTGCTAATCATGTTCAAAACATTCTATTCACTGTATTAAATTCTGCCAAATCAAATAAATCAAAAGAAACTGTCGAGTTAAATAAGAAAAAAGAACAAATAGATAAAGTATGGCGACTATACGAGGACAACTTTTACCGCTACCCAAGCCAAATTTCACTTATACGTGCAACTCAGATGAGTCCTAAAGAGTTAAACAAAATATGCAAGGAATTAAATAGCTGTACTCTAAATAGATTTCTAAACAGCAAAAAAATGCGAGAAATCGCTAAAGTAATCATCACAACCGGAAAAACAAGAAGTCATAGCGACATAGCGATTGAATACAATTTCCCAAATTTGTCTCAACTAACAAGAGCTTTTATTGACGAATTCAAAATGACGCCTACTCAATATAAAAATTATCACTTAGGGCTATAGATCATCAAGTAGTGTTATGTATTTTAATGGCCATTTTTTCTTGAAAGAGAAGCATTTATTTAGAATAAAAGCCGCCCCATATGGGGCGGCTTTTATTGGATTGAATGCCGATCTTTCCATTTTAAATTCTCAATTAATCAAAAAGGCTTCCCAGCCGGAAGGGGACACGCGGTTGCATGTCATCGGCTGGGTCCCATTCTCCGAAGATATATACTTACCATTATTACCTCTCAAAAATATGGTTCCGTCTGTATTAATAACCCAATCAAATTTCTCCCAATCTCCAATTGAAGTCCTATTACAGGTAATAGGTTGCAATCCATTTTCGGAAGAAACGAATTTGTTCATACTTTTTAAGGCTATTTTGCCATTTCCCGCATCTACTACCGTAAAATGTTCCCAATCCTGGGCTACATCCCTATTACATTCCATCGCATGTGTGCCATTTTCGCCACTTACATATTTGCCATTAAAGCCTTTCAGCGTGATGGACTGACCAATTGGAGGTGCCTGCGTCCCCCCATTTTTCTGATAAACACGAACATAGTCTACATACATATTTGCCGGCAAAGCATTCGTATTTACAGTCTGGCCAGGTAAATCCCCACCAACGGCCAAATTCAGAATCAAAAAGAACGGCAAATGGAATGCTCCGGTATTGTTGATATTACCGGCAATATTACCTGTATTGAATAAGGTGTTGTCAACATACCACCGAATACTACTATTATCCCACTCAACAGCATATACATGATAATCCGTTGGATTCGCAGCCAAGCTACTTCCATATTGGACATGGCCATTTCCGCCATCCCAATGCATGGTACCCAAAATCGTATTATTGGTATTCACCTGTTCCATAATATCAATTTCACCGCATCCCGGCCAATTAGCCGTCCCAATATTCGAACCGAGCATCCAGAAAGCAGGCCAACTCCCCTGGAATGCCGGTAATTTGATCCGGGCCTCAATCCGACCATATGTAACATCAAATTTTCCAAATGTGGTCAATTTGGCCGAAGTAAAAGGCTGACCGGCCACGGATTGATTTTTTGCAGTAATAACAAGATTCCCGGCAGATATAGTAGCGTTAGCAGCCTGATAATATTCCTTTTCATTATTGACACCCGGATTCCCGTTATCAATATTCCATTTATTATCGTCTACGGAACTGCCATCAAACTCATCCGACCAAACCAGATGATAAGAATCGTCCACAGCAGCGATTATTTGGTTGCTGCCACCCGAAGCCTGAAGTTCTGCTTTAGGTTGTAATTTTTGACCTCCAAGATTCTTCTGACAACCAAGAGTCAATAGAAGTCCACCTGCTAAAAGAAGGAAGGACCTTTTCAAATTAGATTTAAGCATATTATAGTATTAAAATTTTTAAAAAATCGTTCCAAATCAATTCCAGGAAAATGCTTCCCAGCCTGAAGGAGCAGTTCTGTTGCATGTCATTGCCTGCGTTCCGTTCTCACTGGAGATATATTTCCCATTGTTTCCCTTCAAAAATATAGACCCATCAGGATTAACAGACCATTCAAATTTTTCCCAATCTCCAATACTTGTCCGGTTACAGGTGATAGGCTGTGTGCCATTCTCGGAAGACACATATTTCCCCATACTGCGTAGTGCGATCAATCCTCCACCCGCGTCAATAACAGTAAAATGCTCCCAATCCTGTGCTATAGATTTATCACAAACCATGGCCTGAGTTCCATTCTCGCCACAGACAAATTTTCCATTAAACCCCTTCAGGGATATTACCTGGCCAACCGGGACATCATTTCCACCACCTCCATTTTCCCGGTCCGTAGTCACCTCATGGATAGCAGAAAGTAGGGAGTTGTTACCGGTTGCATCTCCTGACAATTCCCACATCATGATGCCACCTGCTTCATCGAGTGCCAGATTAGTTTTACTTCTGATAGTCGGTAGGCCATTATACCCATAGTAAGACCAGGTATCCGCATTCGCACTAGCACCCATCGCCAATAACTCGTTGTAATTTTTTGTGGCATAATCATAACGATTATCACGCCCGTAAAAAGGAACCCCCAGTATTGCTTTTTCGGGTGCCAAACCACGGTTTATCCAAAAATTCAGGGAATTTACTGCACTATTATAAGTTGAATGCTGGTAATTATTATCATCATAAGCCATAATCTGGATATAATCCAGGGTAGTAAATAAATTACTGGATATGGTGCCCCCATCATTATTGGCAATAACAGCGATGCTTGCCAATTTGCCCCTACTGTGCATAGCACTGGCCAATGCCTGCATCATCAGAAAGAAGTTATTCGCTTCATTTGCTGCTGGATATTCCCAATCAACATCCACACCATCCAGGTCATACTGATCCGTAAAACTAATCATACTATTTACAAAATTGGCCCGGTAGCCTGCACTTGCCACAATCGAATGAAAGGCATCACCGCCACCGCCGCCGCCAACAGAGATCAGTACTTTTACACCCTTCGCATGTGCTGCACTGACCAGGCTTGAGAGCTTCGAAGCTCCCTCTATCGGCTGATATCCCCCAGTCGAAGTGGGTAACAGAAAAGCATAATTTACATGTGTTAATTTATCAAATTGTATATCATTTACAGCACCTGACCAACTCGGCAAATAGCCGATCACCTTAAACTGGGAAGGCAGGATAGCCATAACGGCGCCCGTCGATTGAGCATTGCTGACCTGGTCCAGTTTATGCTCAGCAGGTGTAACCGATTGCTTTTTACAACTCATCATTGATACCAGGATCAAAAAGATGGCTGGAAGTATATGCTTATAAGTATACATGTTATTTTATTTAATATTTTAAAGAATAAAAACCTTATTGTCCTACGGTGAAAGCTTCCCATCCAGATGGACTGGTCCGGTCACAGGTCATAGGCTGTATACCATTTTCAGAAGAAATATATTTCCCGTTATTACCTCTCAAAAAAACAGTGCCATCTGTATTTACAATCCAGTCAAATTGCTCCCATGCACCCACTGCCGTTCGATTGCAGGTAATAGCCTGCGTGCCATTCTCGGAAGAAACATATTTACCCATGCTACGCAATGCAATTTTTCCACCACCGGCATCAATGATTGTAAAATGTTCCCAATCCTGCGCGATGGTCTTGTCACAGACCATCGCCTGCGTCCCATTTTCCCCACAGACAAACTTTCCATTAAATCCCTTCAGGGAAATGACCTGACCGACTGGAGCCTGACCAGTGTCTTGCCCCGGGTCACCTGCCCCATCACTCAGATTAGCATGCGTATAGGTGGTAAAACCCAGGAAGGTATTGTCATTGGGAACGCCAAGCGGGTCGTGCAGTTCCCTGAGATACCCCATATTATCCGTACCGTAATGATGGAAAGCCACTTCTACCCCACCGAAGACCGGGCTGGACAAAGAACAATAATCGCATGACGTATTTTGCTGGTAAGCCGTTTTCATAAAATCATAGCCGGATTTAATACGTTGTGATAATGCATTGTAAATAGCGTTATCTCCCTGCATGCTGGCAATTTCAGCGGCATAGGTTAACCCGGTAAGTGAATATTGATAATGTACACAATCCTGGCGATCGCAAAGTTCCGGCATCGTGCCGTCACTGTGGATGACGGTCGGCAAAATAGCATTAATCATATCCACTCCACTCTGATAAACATTCACGCTGTTCAAAAATACCCCGATTGCCATTTTTGCATAACCCGCAGAGACATTCCAATTGTTATTATAGGCAGGGATATGATTGATATAGTTATTTTTTACATTATTCAGGTAATCATCGAATTGCTGAATGTCTGCCGGCTGCCAGTTCGCAGAAACACCACTGGGCTGGTAATAACGGATGATCTCCGCAGCCGCAACAAAGCTCGGTGTCGTCCAGGAGGCTTCCAGCGCAGGCTGATTCGGGTTATCTGTCTGGTCAATAATATCATAATTCTGGAAATGGTATGACCAGCCATTCAGGATACTGATTGCCTGTGTCGCATACGTCATATTTGCCGATTTGGCAAAGGCAAGTGCCAGCGCATATACCAACTCCGCATCGGAACGGATCTGGCTCTTGGAAGGACTCGTATGGCCGTTAGAGCCGACATACACCGTCGAAGGAAATGATGTAGGAATGGCGTGCGAGCCGATAAAATCCAATACTTTCTGGTAGCTGTCCAGACGGGACTGCTGTCCATTATTAGCCTGCGTAGCAATTTCATCCAGATGTGCTGTCGAGTTAAGCACTCCGGGATGTACAAAACTGGTTATCGCCTGCGCCTGAACGCTGAGACCTGACAAAGTCTCCGCCTGCAGGCCAGGATCAGAAGCCGTTAGACTGGATTTCTTGGTGCACTGATAGAAAAGCGCCAACAAGACCATTAACCCCAAATAGGCAAATGGCTGCATAAACCTGTACTTTTTCATGGTTTTGAATTTTGAATGAAGAAAAAAATCTTATCAAGCATGTCACTTAATAATCAAGGTTCAAAAGCAAGGCTTGCCCATCCTTCCTGCCAAAGAAAGGCTCTTCGCTGTACCAGCTGTCAGCACCCCATTCATCATTGACACAGGGGCAATATAAAGCCCACTACACAGCATAAATAATTGCTGGTAATAATTACTTACCCTACTCTTCCATTATATATTGAACCGTCTCGCTTTTATTCCATATTGACTCCTTTACGGCATCTGATAGACATACAGTCCATGGTAGCCCGTAATAAATAACTTATCCATCTGCTTTCCACCAACTGTCACTCCTGTTGGTCTAAAAGGTAATTGCTCCGTTTTGAATAAATGACCCGCCTTGTTATATCCATATAGTAGGCCATCAATAATCCATACATTCCCACGGCCGTCTTTTGTTAGTCCGAAGCTACCTTTTGGCGCAAATAATTTCAGGTCAGAAACATAGCCGAATCCATCAACGGCTAATGAATAAGTCAATTCATTATACTCATCCGTTACATATAGTGGCTTTCCTGGTTCAGCGGCAACCAGGGCGGTTGCCCTTGCCAGATCATAAACAACCGGTATGATTGTCTTGCCGTCCGGAGCCAGCCAGCAACTGTTCGGTCTTTGAATAACGATAGAGGCAAAATCATGAAAATCCCGCCACCGGTGTGCCGGATAGTACGCTTTATGCATACCGATAACAGATTTAACAGGTACCTTTTTTAATAAGGCGATGGTGTGATCGGGATCATTCGGATCCAGGCTATATACCCAGATAGCAAATCCGCTATTGCCCCAACCGCTAAAAGAAGTCCCGCTTGCATCTGGTGGATTCATAAAAACTTCAGGTTGTCCACCGTTCAGATAGCCTTCCGTCGGAACATACTTGAAGACAACCAGTAAATGGTCCTGCTCATCACAGGCAAGTGACAAGGGTTCCCAGGGGTAATCTGCTAATAATGAAAGCCTGCCTGTCTCTACCGACCATTTATAAATTCTTTTCATGCGTGATTCACAGAAATATACATTTCCCTTACTGTCGCTGCACAGTCCTTCTGCAAATTCAAATCCGTCCGCACAGGATTTGCCAGCCTTGTTTTCATTTGTTATCATTGGTGCTGCAGATGCCGAGGTCGAATCAGATCCCCCGATATGAAGACCGGCTAATTCCCAGGACCGCACATAGCGGCGTGTGTCCCTATCGTAAAGGGAATTACCGCTGGGGAATTTCGTTTGTGCATAATTATGGAGATTCAGGAAGCTAACATTACGGGAACCAGCATTTACTATAGCATAGGGGTAAGGACGATTGACCCGTATAACACGAAACATATATAGATTCGCAAACATTAAATCAGTACAATTATCCAAAGTCAAAGGCTGACAGTCGGTACTTTCCCTGCTCTCCTCTTCTGTCTGCAAAGCGTATATTTTCCAGCCTGACACCTGATTAAACCTGACTTCACTACGAACATGATGCTCTACAGAAAGTGCATAAATACGTCCAGGTGTCGCAGTCTGAGCGATATAGACACCAGCACTGGCAAAAGTACTGGCGGACCAGATATTTTTGAAAGTCCCACCTCCACCTGCTGTCACCCAAAGGCTCCAATATTGCCGGTCCCACAAACTCGATTCATCCGTTCTGCGTGAGGAGGACCCATTTTTGTAGATGTCTTTATACAAATCGCTACGTAAGCCGCCATGACCACCCACAAACTTTACATCATTTATATAGGAGGTAGCACCTGCAGTCCACTTGCAAGCCACAGCGCTCGAGTTTTTCTTGCCTGTTGAAATCCCGATACCCGTCAATATATCCCTGCCACCTTTCGACGAGGCGACCAAAGGAACCGGCCTTCCAAAGCTACCAAAGGCAGGTGTATTATCGGGTAAAATCAATTGGGTTCCGAAGGGATGCAGACCTATCAGGACCGTGTTTGGTTTAAGCTGAAGCGTCCGTGTGATATTATACCAACCCTGCGGCAAATAGATGACGGGGTAATGATCTATGGCTTCTTGCAAGATCTTTGTATCATCGTGGATGCCATCACCCTTGGCACCGAGCAGTTTTACATTGACCCATTCCTTTACAGGAGGCAACACTGGCAGGTCGCTACGCAAAGCAACTTCAAAATGGTCTAATCTTGCCAGGCTGAGCCTGGAATGGCTTTCCGGCTCAGCGGCCAGGCTATCCATCATTAGCCCTTCAGAAAAATCAGTTATCCGGTAAATAGGCTGCTTTACCTCTTTCTCAGGACGCTCTGAGCCTTTGTACGCCAATAAATGCGGAACATTACGGCAATCAATATTTTTCAGATTAACCTGGGTATTCGGACTTTCAGGCAGTCCAATCCGAATAGCAGCTCCGCTGATCTGATCAAACCGGCAATCTTCCATATAAAGCTTTTCCCAAAAGCCACTATCAACATCAATGACAGCAGGCGTATTTTCGACCTGCATACGGATAATCGTCAGGCCAGCTTCCTGGCTGCGAATAGCAGCCTTGTGCTGACCTTCAAAATAGGTATCCATCATCATAAACTGCCAGCCTGGGGAAGCCTTTGTTGTATAGATGCCGTAGTCACCTCCAAAAAAACGCACATCCTGGATTTCATTACCCACATCAAAAATGCCCGCCTTACCCTCTCCAATATGGATATCAACATGCTCCACATAAGAGTGCTGTGCAAAATGAGTCCTAAGTGCCACTGCTTCGGTGTTCCCACGTCCAATCTCGAGGTTAATATTACTCAATGCACTGTAAAAGGTTCCGGCACCTGCATCCTCAACAGGCTGACCTTCCTGATATATCCCTGAAATAAACCAGAACATATAGGATGCCTTCCCTTTGTCCGTGGCAATGACCTTATCAAAACCAAGGGCATGATCTTTCAACCGAATTACCGGTCGCTGCCTGCCATAACCGATCAGTCTGACAGAGGCGGGTATATAAATCGTTTTACTGATCATATATTTCCCCGGCGGAATAAAAACAATCCCAAAATTATCTCTGCGTTTGACTTGATTAATTGCCCTTTGTAATGCATCTGAAACATCCGTCTTCCCATCCGCCTTAACACCAAATGCCGCGGGTGTAAAGTAAACAGCGTGGCTATCCTCAGGCCGGTCCGTATAAAAGGAGGCTCCAACTAGTAAGTGGCTGGTTTCTTTCGAGCCGATCGCCAGCGTTGTATCTACTGGTTTGCCCGTCTGTTTGTCCGCATACTTATCAGCAGCTAACTGACCCATCACTGATAGCGATGAAAGACATGTCAGCATCCCAAATAAAACAAATGCAATACGTATTGTAATTCGTTTCATAACCTAAGTTTTATGTATTAATTTTTATCCAGTCCCGCAGTCAATGCCTGTAAATACCAGGCAGCATGTGGCAGCCACTGTTCTGTCCAGCGCCATTCATTTCCTTCATCTTTGGTTTTAAATGCAATTCCGCCACCATCGGGATTTGCGCCAGTGATACCATTTGAAATGCCCCCGATTTCACTTCCGTGACCATAATTTGAGTGCATATAGGGTACATTCCGGTTGCCAAATCCATACATAAAACAGATACCAAATGGATTGCAACCTGCTATCCAGGAAAGCTGGTCAGCTGCAAAAACAGCTAACGGCTTTGGAACGTCCCAAAATCTTAAATCAGCCTTCCCCTCTGCTTCTTTGGCGATCTTCCGTCCACCAACTAAAGCAGCTGTTGCCAGGGAAGCCAACCTTGCATTTTCTCCCTGCCACCACCATCCACTCTCATTTTCATGGGGAATAAAAAAACCCGAATCAAGTTTTCCCCGAAATAAAAATTGTTGCCGACTGTAGTTAAAAGGATTCGGCACTGAGCTGTTTAGTTTTACCTGCGCATATAACGCCTTTCTGATCGCCTGCTTCACGCTAAGTATACGACACGGATCCTTTTCCCGGTCCAAATACCGGACTAAGGCCACCACCGGCAACCCGGCATCTGAACCGTGCCAAAATGGTCTGCCGGGTGTTTTATTGGTGTCTGATCGAAAATATCCATCGACAGAAAGCTTTGCAACCAGATTTTCAGCACGGTATCTTGCCTGGTCCTTATACAGCGCACTGTCTGTGCAGATCCAAAGTTCAGTGGCTGCCATCAAGGCGCAATAATCATCAATTATATTCTCCTGCCCGTTGTCATCATACTTTCTATTATAGCGCAACAAATGTGCGAAGGCACGCCTGGCCCCATCCAAATATTGCCTGGAGGTAAAATCCCCATGTACTTTCCACTGGCTAATACGGGCCAGCGATGCGATCGCCATACCGGCACCTTCTCTAAAAGCACAAGCATAATCTGTCGTTGTGACGCTGTTTGCCTCCAGACCCACAATCTCCCTTGCAGCCGGGTCATTTTTAAAATAACTAAAGACAACCATATAGAAAAAGTCACTGTCTGATAAGGCCCGCATCATATAATCTGCACCCCAGATTGCTTCCTGCCTCGCTGAATCGAGTAAATGCCATTCGTGAAGTAATTTCGGTATACGCTCTGCGGCCTGAACCAGTGACCAAGTGACAAGGGGCGTCTGTTGCGGAGACATAAAATTGGCATAAGCCAAATGGGAAAAATATTTACTGACATCTCCAGAAGCGTCACACCATCCGCCCCGCATATCTACACGGCGCGTACTTCCCTTAAGTTTTAAATGGCGGTCAGCTGCCCATTCCTTAGGTGAAGCGGCCCTTTGTCGGCGAAAATAATGCAGTATGGCTTTTATTTCAGTGCCGGATACGGAGGCTGAGTCACCAATAACCAGCGGGGGGCCAAAATAATACTTCCCGTTTATCGCTACGCTAAGTAGATAATGACCTCTTCGCTTCAATCCGGAAAAATCAGCTTTGAAATAACAGCGATCTTTAAACCAATCGGGTATAGAGATCCCGGGGCTCAGGCTTCCCTTGAATACCACTTTATGATCATCCGCATCTATCATTGTAAACTGACTATCTGGACCGTGCTGATCCATCACATTCAGTAGCTCCTGGTTCACCTCAACAATAGCCGTTTTAGGACCGTCCGCCAGGTAACCAATTTGATTAATGTACACCTTGAGCTCCTCTCCACGACCTGCAGCTGAATCCCTGGTTAGAGTTTGAGCCACTGCCTGCACTGCGAAACAGGAAAAACAATAAAAAAAGAGTAGTAGCACCGTCCCCTTCTTGAATGTAAAAAAGTGAATAGGTCTGTTCATAGATTCATTGATTGATTCATTATCTGAATAGTAGTGTTTAATAACCGATAATTTATAAGACGGAGTTGCGGCTCATAAAAATCTTCGGAACAAAATTGACCCTAATACTACGCGCGCCAGTGTCCGTTCGGAGGCCTTGCAAAACCCTATCGCTCCCTTCCCAAAAAAACATGGGGCAACTAATTATTCCCGCCGGATCAGGCCTTTTATAGCCGCATTAAATACGCTTTTGACTAAGTATATCCATCCTGTTTTTTATTTTCATAAATACGGCTATCGTCCGGTAATCCCATCCGTCCGGGCCGGGCCGGCAAGCGTCACAGGCTGACCGCCCAGCCAAAAAAGCGCATTGAGGATCATTTGACACTGCGCCTGACTGGAAAAAGTATGCGAAAGCGTACTGTCTGTCAAGCCGAACCTGTGTTCATAATCCATATCATTATGGCCCATATTTACATAAAGCATCCGATATTTACGGTTGGTCCAGACAACAGGATAATCTCCACTATGCCAGATCTCAAATTGTTTGGGCCCGGTTCCTAATGGGAAACTGGTGGAATCTATACTGAGGAGCACATCAATATCAGGATTAATACGTAAGTCTTTTTCCCATTTATACCATTCATTGGGTGCCGACTTAAATTTTCTCGGTAAATGGCGAGTGACGGCGTGGGAAGTATCATCCACCTTCAAAACCGCGGCAGTGGGTCGCCAGGTATTGCCTTTATAGGCACCACAGCCCAAAAACTGATTAAAATACCAGTCCCAGCTTTGGGGCCGGTCATTAAAAGCACTTACATGAAAACCCAGGAATCCACCCCCATTTCTCATGTATTTTTCAAAAGCCGCATGGGTAGCTGGCGGCGGCGTATTATCAAGAAATAAAACCGCCTGGTATTGGGATAAGGTCGCAGTATCATTTAAGCGGTTCCAATCTTTTGTAGAATCATACCTGAAATGATATTTTTCTGCTTGCTGGGAGAACCATTTGTTGGCTTCATGTGCAAAGCTGATATGTGCAGGATCAAAATTAGCCGAGAAAAAAGCCAGCACAGAAAATAAAGGCGCAAGGGACTTCTGCTTTTGCATAATGCCATTATAAACTGCCTTTCTAAGCGTCCCATCCTGACTGTCTGCACTATAATCCCAATACATCGCACCTCTTAATCCCTGAGCTTTTATATAGGCACATTTAACCCCAATGGACTTTGGGTTTTCATAGGTACAGACAAAATGCCCGGCAGTATCTGTCAAAAAAGGCACCTTTGCCGAATCGTCCCAATGCTCCTTCAATCCTTTTAATTTTAAAATATCCTTATAATCAATATAACTGGCAACCTCGCCGGTCCCATGTCCATAAAACGGCATACCCAGCACCAGTTTATCTGTAGGTATACCAGCGGCTATGTGGGCTTTAACCGCTTCATCGACGGTGATGTGGCCACTATGAGAAGATCTGAAAAGCCCGCTATGATGATGAGGTGCTGCTGCCATATCATAAGCCATAATATTTACAAAATCCACCACCGCTACGATCGCCTTAAAGTTTATGTACTTCGCGCCGGCCACTGAGGCCAGTGTCAATAATTTATCCGGTCCGATCGCTGACCGGATAGCCTGCATCAGTAACGTAAAATTTTTGGTATCTTCAGCAGAAGCGCTGATTTTAGCAATTGAGCTGGTAGGGTATTCCCAATCGATATCAATACCATCTAACTGAAAATCTGTTATTTTACCCGCACAGTCCCTGGCAAAGGTGTTTCGGTGCTGACTGTCCGCCGCCATCTCACTAAAACCTCCACTACCCCAGCCGCCTACTGAAAGGCAAATTTTTAATGCCGGGTACTTCTTTTTCAGGCGAACAATTTCTCTGAGCCTTTCCGGGTTGGAAACATTTATACCGTTAAACTGCTTGTTGACATGCCCGAAGGCATAATTAATATGTGTCAGTTCAGCCGGATCAGGCAACCCATGACTCCAGGAGGTAACGTAGGCCAGCACCACCGAAGGAGTCTGGTCTTTATTTACAACTTCTTTGACCGGTTGCGCCATTAATAAACAGGGTAAGGTTAGGTAGACCAGTATAGAGAGACATCTGTTACGCATGGCTTTACCAAACCAGCTACCAAAAGCCTGTCGTAAATTCCATTTTGGAAATACAGAGTCATTATCCATAAATATTATGCTCATTTTCAACTTATTTAGAAATGTGATGACGTTTTCATTCAAAAAATCTTTGGTATCCTCAATAGAACTTAGGGACCATGCCTGCTTATAGCTTAAGTTTAATATGGCACCTGGATAATAACCAGGCGTATATGACCATTAATCCGGCCCAGATGAGTGAGCCGACAATCGCAAGCCATGCGTGCTGATCCTGCTTATAGAAAAATAGCGGCCAGCCAAAATACCAGCTGGCAAAATAGATCATATCCGGAGATAAGTAGGTTGTCAGGGAATTCCTGCCTGCCAGCTTAAACAGATATGCCCAGCCGCTCTTTCCGGCGATATCCGACAGGGCATAAATCAGCGCAAATAAGGCCATGCTAATTCCATTACAAAGCATACCCCAGCTTGGCGTTCCAATAATTTTGGACAGAATAAACCAATGCCTTAATACCAGGCCTATTCCTATGCAAATAATGCCCAGCGCAAATAGTCCGACCACAAATTGCCAGGGGGTAAACCACCGCTTATGCAGTACCATCCCGATGAGCAATCCGGCAATGACAATACTGGGTACATTCCCATCCGTAATCACACCCAAAACAGGGCTGAGCGGCGCTAGAAAATCCAATCCGCCCTTAACGGAAAAGCAATTCAGAAAGATAAATATCAGCCAGAGCAAAAAACAGTAAAGCAGCTTTTTACCTGAAATCATATAGGCCAGTGCTGCCACTAAATATCCCCATCCAATTAAACCCAGAATGCCCCACCAACCAGGGCGAAGCCAGCTGACGTCACCCGGTGCACCCGCCTTAAAAACCCAACAGAGCCAAAGTAATCCAATACCACCCAGACACCGAAGCACCACAAACCATTTAGCGTACCGTGACTGCTTTGGATACCAGTTCCACACAAGGAAAACTGAGAGATATAACAAGAAAAGCCACACTAGCTTATCCATCCCGGTAAGATCAGTACTCAGTCGCTCCTCACCATTATAGATCAAAATACCGATAACCAGGAGGCTGACTGTTCTGATCAGGATATGCATGAGCATTGTGAAGGTGGTGTCCCCTTTTTTTCTACGGTTTGCAAAGGCAAATGGAATAGACAGCCCAACCATAAACAGGAATCCGGGAAATACCCAATCAGCTAGTCCCATTGAGTCAGCATTGGCATCTGCATGAACCATCCAATGAGGAACGCCAGGTTCAAACAGATCATTCACAAAAAGCATAAGAAAAAGGGTCAGCCCCCGCATAATGTCAATTGCTTCGATTCTTACTGATGTATTACGGTGCATACCTGATGATTTTAATGTAAAAATATCCATGTACGTATTAATCAAAAACATTACCCTTTGGATCACATGAAACAACCCATTTAAAAGCAGAAATGATCAGCATATTCTGCGTGGCATCTGAAAATATATGGGCACCGTGTCCCATATTCAGGTAAACCATCCGGTAGCTCGTATTCGTCCATACCACCGGATTATCCCCTGAACCCAATATATCTTTTAACCCCAGTGGATAATTTTCCGGTGACAGTGAAACTAAAACTTTGACTTGCTTATCTAAGCGAGGACTGGGGCGCCACCTGTACCATTCATTCTGAGGCGCAATGAAACTAGCAGGCAAGCCTCTGGTTACCGGGTGCAAGGAATCCTCAACAATCAGCTTAGCGGGCAGTGGCGGCCAGCTGTTGGAATAAAAGACAGCGCCGCCCAGAAAATGAACAAACCAGGGCCATTTAGTCGTTTTATCATTATAACCGGCAACGTGAAAGCCCAACCAGCCACCACCACGATCCATATAATTTTCAAAAGCGCTGCGTTGAGCAGCTGTATGCGGGAAATCATTCAGCATGATAATTAAGGAATAATCCTTTAGATCTTCCTGAAGGAGGGCATTCATATCTGTGGTCGTATCCATATCAAATTCGCGCCCCTCCGTAAGTTCCCGGAAAAATTTCAGCGCATCATCCGCAAAAGCGATATGATCCGGTTCCACTTGTCTTGAGAACAAAACCAATACCTTAAATTCCGGATACGGCGGTTTTGAAACCTGGCGGGTCCCTGCCGTTACGGTCGTAGTCATAATAAAGCCACAAAACAGCAGACATAAACAACCTCGTAGCCGGTGCCTGGTATCGACGAATCCTCTCATTTTACTTCTACACAGGCAACTAAAAAAATAGGTGTTCTTCATAGTAAAGTATATTTCAGGTGAAAAAGAAGGCCAAGTAATCACTGCTATCTAATGCCAGCCGTCCAAAACAATGCGTTCCTAAAAAGGTGCTTGTAGACGGTGTTAGTCCATAAACCCGGATCATGTCCCATAAAGATATACAAGTTTCTGGCCTTCACCCTGGTATTGGTCCAGACGACCGGATGAAAGCCGTGCATCTTTATATCAGCATTCGGCTGATAACTATTTTCATCCACTGTTGCTAAAACCTGTATATAGGAAGTATCAGGGACTTTATCCCAAGTATACCACTCCTCTTTTTTAATTAAAAAATGGTCAGCTATCCCACCCATAACAGGATGTAGACTATCGCATACCACTACGTCTGCTGCTGCGAGGCTGGCTATGTAATTTTTAAACCTGATTCCACCCATTAGCCATGAAAACCAGTCCCACATAGGATAGCCGTCAAATTCACCCAGTAAGGAGGCGTGATGTAATCCGAGCCAACCGATTCTTCCCGTTTCTATAAATTTCTTAAAGGCTTGCATGGCGGCCGGTGGCCAGCTGTAAGGCGGATAATCCAGTTGGATAATTAGTTGAAACCTGGATAAAAAGGTTTCAGTGATCGAATCCGGGTCCTGGATATACTTAATCACAAAATTACTGTCTGATGCCAATTGATTGAGCCAGGGAATGGCTGCCTTAGAAAAAGGCAGATGATGTCCGCCATTTTCATATAGCACCAGTACATGGAACCGCGGCTCCCGGTTAGTGGAAAGCCTGTCCCAGATAGCAGGATTCAGGGGCTCATCATAAAATACGCCGGGCAAGGCCTTCGGACATGAGGGGCCAGGGGGCGAGACTTCTCTGCCCAGCACTACAGCGTATATGCCACAAAGCAGATATATTCCAATACAACAAAGCATTTTTTCGCTGATGGCCCGAATTTTTCTGCAGGTGTTTATCATAGTTTCAATTTTAATCTACCAGACGATAACGATCTGTTACTGAACCTTTCTGAAATCAATATTATTAATGGTT
>DATJDF010000131.1:0-1510 GCA_035497555.1 Arachidicoccus sp.
TCAGTGATGCTGCTCGCTGCAATCTGAATATCAGTTGCAAAGGTGAAAATGAACATCATAAAATTGAGGCCATTTTTAAAGCTTTTGCAAAAGCAATTAAAATGGCGATTAAGAGAGACCCGTTAAGTGATGCGCTCCCAAGTACCAAAGGGGTGCTTTAAAATGCGGTTTTTCAATCTATTGAATGCAGGACAAGTTCCTGAATAGGAACAGCCTGAACAAAGAATTGTCCAGGCTGTCATTTTTAACCCCCTATATATTGCACCCTCAGGAAAGGCGCAATAAAGTTTTACCGATCCACATTACCGGTGTTTTTATATCAATAGAAGCGTTGCCTGTGGTTTCAGGCAATGCTTTTTTTGCTCGTTGCAACTGCTCCTCGAGTTCCTTCTGGTGCTGCTCGATTTGCTTTTGTAATTTGTCTTTATCTTCCTGCAGGCTTTTTTCGATCCTTTCTTTTTCTGCTTTAATCTTATCTTGTTGTTCCTGGATGATTTCCTCCGCCGATTTGATGCGGTCTTTACTGGCATCTAAATCCGGATGCGTCGCTTCAAGTCCGTTTTTAGTCATGATATACTCCCTGTCAAAATCCCAGTTTAGTGCATCACCGTAATCATAGAGGCCGTCAAAATCTTCTGGGTTAAAATCATCCCAGTCTCCGTCGCCCATCATAGATAGATAAAAACGATTGTTATAACCCCCTCTGTTGGTGTGCATTTCGATTTTTCTACCAATAGGTACACCAATCGTTACCAGGACAAATTGATTTCTGAATTTCGTGGTTTTATTAATATTAAAGGAACATGGAATATTGAGCTGCTCGCCTTGTTGCACAATGGGATCCAGTTCGATAGCCGATGCCCGTTGATTCGCGTCCTGGATAGAATTGCCGTTCGAAAATTTCATAACCGATACGCTAAAGCTATCTGACTTGGACGGTCTGAGTATTAAACGGGTATTATTCAGTTCGGTGGAATCTCCGAAAAAGATCGACATATCATCATCCACAAACCATCTGCGTCGAAAACGATACGGTGAGGCTTTCTTGTCCAAGTACACATTCAATTTTTCTGTTTTAGCGTTCGTTAAAGTGATTTGCTGTGGGATTGGATCATTGACGAACTTGAAGTCACGATACAAGGTTGCCAGAAAAAGTCCACCGGCGATTAGACCCACTAGCCAAAGCGAGATAAAACTTATTCTTAATGCCTTGCTGCTTTTGGCTTTGATCAGCCGGCGGATGATCCAGATGATGATGCCGACAACCGGCAACCAGATCAGTAAAATCACTGCTACAAGTGCATAGATATTCTGCCAGTAGCCCCCGATCACATAATCTTTCAAAGGTGAAAGGCTAAAGAGTGCAACACCTGCGGTAAATAATCCGGCCACTATACCGATCAGGATAGAACCTAAAATCAGGTAGCCGAAGATCTTAAGAATCAGGATGATAAAATCTCCTAAAGTAGAATGTCTATTGGGTGTTACCATAACAGGGTCAGCTCCATGC
>DATJDF010000132.1:0-7981 GCA_035497555.1 Arachidicoccus sp.
AAGAAATGCGGCTATCTTTTTCATGCGTATATTTTAATTATTATAAGTTTGCCAGCCCGGATTTTGCGTCAAACGCTTATCGCGTCTAAGTTCTTCAATACCTATTGGCCAAAAGTACATTTTAGGTGCAAAGGTGCTTTGAAGGGCAAAAGCTGCCACTGGTTGTTGAAATAAATCTCTTTGATTTTCAGTCATAAGAACATTATAGCCATAGATAGGAAGCGCAAGTTCCACAGATGCATCTTCCCATCTGCGCAGATCATAATAACGTTCCTGCTCTCCCATCAATTCGATTTGTCTTTCACGTTTAATCGCTTTTCTTAATAAGGTACTACTTGAATATATTGCATCTGAATAATCGGGTAATCCTGCCCTAATTCTGATAGGCCTGATTCCTTTTTGTATTTCACCAACGTTTCTTGTAAGAGAATAGACCTCTGAACTATCCCAACTAGAAATATTATAGGAGCCACTCAATTCATTCAAAGATTCAGCATAGGCTAATAGGATATCTGCATAGCGAATTGCAGGCTCATACTTTGGTGTAATTTTATTCAAATCTCCATTTTCATAAGTGTCTTGCGGATTGACATATTTCTTGATCCCTATGCCTGTTCTCAGCCAAAACATAGTATTTGTATAGCCATTACCCGAACCACGATAATAAAATACCTGCTTTTCTTCGTTTCTTTCTTCCGACTCATTGGTCAAGTGCCACACACTGCCATTATAGGCTACCGAGGCATAAAATCTTGGTTCCCTGTTTGCAAATTGCAAGGAGACGCCAGCTGCTAAGGGTTTATATTTCCCATCTGTAACATCCTGATCGGTTACAAAACCGCCCACCCGTTGGCTGCCATTTCCTCTTCCATATTCCATATCCTTTCCCGGTACATCAGCACCATCATTCATATAATAAGCATCACACTGTTTCAGTGTCATACCATGTGTGTTCCAGCCCGATGCGATTCGTGGTAATTGGTGCGCGACCATCACATTAATACCTTCACTGGATTGATTCTGTCCGCGCGTAAAAATCAATTCAGGGTTTTCAGAAGCAGATAATTCGCCATCAAATAAAGACCTGTAAGATTCAAATGGATCTATATTTGCCCAGCCATCCGGCCATGGATTATCCGAATACTTTGCGTTATAAGGGGGCGCTATGGTTGCCGGGTGTGTTATCGTGCCCGAAGTACGAAATGGCGCAACATATAAGGAATAAACGCCCAGTCGTATAACATCTTTCGCCGCCGCAGCCGCTCTTGCCCATTTTTGTTCATCATAGGTAAGGGAAAGCAAATTATTGCCTTTATCATCTAACATTTCTGATTTGTAACCCATACTCAGTTTACCGCCATTCATTAAAGGGCTCGCTGCATACAAAAATACTTTTGCACGGGTTGCCAAAGCCGCTCCTTTGGTAGGCCTGGCGATGGCCAATTGTCCACGGCTCTGAGGCAAATTCTTGGCAGCAAGTACCATTTCTTTGCCAATATATTCAGCACACTGTTCATAGGTGCTCCTGGGTAGCGCCAATTCATCATAACTTTTAGTATAATCAGCACCATCCTCAGGGATAATCGGAATTGGTCCGTATTTTCTCAGCAAAATCCAGTAATAATAAGCGCGAACAAATCGGGCCTGCGCTTTATAATCTGCGATCTCCTCTGCGTCCAGTACAGTAGAATTATCAATATTGTTAATAAATATGGAGGCACTTCTGATACCTTGGTAGCACTGTGTCCAGGAACCCTGATTCTCGTCTTCATGGTAATTACCCAGATTAAATCTGTTATAAGACAAAGCGTTGGAATTCGACACATCATAGTTCCCATCCCTGTCTCCGTAATAAATATCATCGGCGAAGTTAAATGGTTCATAACCTTTACTGGCGACATCTGCATTAATGCCGGTCAGAAATGAGTAGGAATTCGCCAACCATTCCTCAATATATTTAACATTGTTAAAGGATTTATCGAGCGTCATCCGATCCTTAAAAAACTGGTCGGATTCAAGATATTTTTTGCAGGAAATCAATAGCGTCACCATCATAACAAAGATGGATATGGCAGATATTTTTTTCATCATAAAAAACTTTTTTTGATTATAAACCGATGGTTACTCCGAGGGTAATTGATTTTATTAACGGATAGGTTTCGCCTCTTGGGTCAGTTGTCTCCGGATCCCATAATTTGAAGGGCGCCCAAGTAAATAAATTTGTACCAATACAATATACCCGAATACTATTCATATGAATTTTATTGAGCATTTCTTTAGGAAGGTTATAGCCTATATCTACATTTCTAAGTCTTAAATAGGCGCCGTTACGCAACCAATAGGTGGAATTCCGAAAGTTATTACCATTTCCGTTATAACTTAATCTCGGGTAAGAGGCATTCGGGTTTTCGGTCGCCGGATCACCAGAAATATCCGCGGATATCCATCTGTCATCCACCATCCCTTTTAAAACATTACCCCATTCTCCTTCACTAAAGGCGTAAACGGTTTTACCATATATAAAGAAGCTGGAATTACCTGCCCCTTGGAATAGAAAATTAATATCAAATCCTTTCCAACTGGCGGAAGCACCTACGCCGTATATTAAATTTGGTGTGCTGGTTGTACCTACAGCAACGACATCATCCCCATTAATTACCCCATCACCATTAACGTCCTTATATTTAATGTCTCCCGGTTGATAGGCGCCGAATGTTTGCTCCGGGCTATTACGGATATCATCGTAGTCTTTGAAAAGACCTAATGCGATTAATCCCCTTGTCTGGTCAACGCGGTATCCTTTTTGCATCTGATAAGGATAGACACTTTCTTCCTCATCTCTATCCAACACTTCATTCTTACTATAGGTTATATTGCCCCGCAAGGTAACGTTTACCTTATTGAACTGATGCTGTACTCTAAAACTTCCATCAAGTCCCCTTGAACGTACAGCTCCAACATTTGCACGGGGTGTACTTGTCAGGCCAACATAACCTGGTAAGAAATTTCTTGCCATATAAATTCCGGTACGTTCATCCTTAAAAACATCGACCGTCAAGGAGAAGTTATCATGCCATAGAGACAGATCCATCCCTAAATCTTGTTTCGTAGCAATTTCCCAGGTAACGTTTGGCGATGCCACTTGTGTAAATCCTAATCCACCGTAGTTCTTAAGATTTCCGAATTCGGCCCATTCATATCCACTTGTTGGTTTCCCATCCGCATCAAAATATTCTTGTATCGTATATAAATAGGGGAACCTGATATCCCTATTCGATTCATCTTTGCCTAAATTGTCATTACCAACTCGCCCATAAGAATACCGGAATTTAAACAGGTTTACCCATTTTAAATTGTTCTTTATAAAAGGTTCCTCAGCGATATTCCATGCGCCAGAGACAGCTGGGAAGAACCCGTACTGATGGCCGGCACTGAAGTTTTCCGATCCGGTATATCCAAAATTAAAGTCCGCAAAATACCTGCTTTTCCAGTTGTAAGCAACCCTGCCTGCAATTCCCTGATTTTTCTTTGCGATCCCATTTTTAATATCCGTTCCTAAGTTTTGGGTAAATGTCGTGGATTCCTGCGTGTACCTAACATCTATACCAATATGATGGTCTTGGATGGCACGGTTGTAATTCAGCATTGCAATTATAAATTCTCTTCGGCTACCATCAGAAAGGCTGGCCTGTACCAGCACACTTGGATCAGTGATATGGGTGAAAACCAGGTTCCCGTCCTGATCTCTAAAACGTTCTGCTCTCCATTGCTCCGGCCATTTATGGCGCAAGATGGTACTGGAGTTATAGGTATCATAACCAAAACTACCTTCAAATGTTAATCCTTTTGTTACAAAATTCAGATCCTGATCTAAAGTGACATTCGTTTGGATATTATTTTTCCAATCTTCATTAAAGCCTGTCTGCGTGGCCGCTACCCACGGATTGGTGTGATTGCCAATGTCAATAGCGGGAACATAGCCGTTGGAATAAGTAATTGGGGTACGAATCGCGGAATATCCGAACAATTCTCCCCAGACATCGTTATCGCCCAGCCCAGGGCTGTTTCTTTTTGTGAGTGAGCCCGATACACCTAATTTTACTACGGTCGTTTTAGTTACATTCACATCCGTATTCAGTCGGTAGGTCCATCTTTGATAATCTGCATTGGTATTATAATCCTTCGCTACCTGATCATCCGTTTTATACATGCCTTTCTCATCAAAATAATCTCCCGAAACAAAATAACGAGCTGTCGTACCGCCGCCTCTCAGACTAAGATTCGCATGATTTGTCATGGCACCATCTTTTAATAGTACATCAGACCAGTCCACATTGGGATAGAGATCCGGATCCAATCCTAAACGCAATATTTCTAGTTCAACAGGGCTATAAATCGCTTCATGATTTCTGGTTATCCGCGCTTCATTAATTAAATTGGCGTAGGTATTCCCATCGACAAATTCTGGCGTAAAGGTGCGTCTATTATAAGAAGATTCAGCTTTGGCATTTATGGATGTTTTACCGATTGTCCCATGTTTTGTGGTGATCAAAACCACGCCGTTTGCCCCTTTTGATCCATACATGGCTGTAGCGGAGGCGTCTTTAAGAATTGTGAATGTTTTTATATCATCAATGTTGATTTCATTAATATCTCTTTCAAAGCCGTCAATCAGTATCAATGCGCCATTACTGGCCCCAAAGGTGGATATCCCACGGATCCAAAAGTTGGAGATATCCTTTCCCGGCTGCCCGGAAGTTTGCATAGCCATGATGCCCGGCACATTTCCTGCCAAGAGATTTACGATACTGGATGCGGGAGCTGATTTCCCGAGCTCTTCCATATCAACTGTAGTAATGGCTCCGGTTACATTCAATTTTTTCTGCGTGCCGAACGCGGTTACGACTACCTCATCCATGGCGCTTATCACAGATTTTTTCATTGAAACATTTACAGTACTACTATCTTTTATCAGTACTTGCACAGTGTCGTAGCCGATATAGGAGAGTATCAGCTTATGATAAGTTTCCACTTTTAGTGAGAAAAGTCCTTCTTTTGTTGAGAACGTACCCAAGCCTGCAGCGTTGATTACGGAAATGCTGACCCCCGACAATGGCGCTCCGGTTTCTTCGTCCGTGATTTTCCCATTAACAGTGATCCTGCTTTGGGAAAAAGTGCTCATAGCAGTAAATAGTAACAAGAAAAAAGTAAAGGCTTTAAGCATTAACGCTTTCTTCATAGCAATAATATTTTAGTTTTCTAGTGAAATTTTACGGATACAATGATTCTGGCAATCACCAACATAAAACACATGGTTTGTTGAGTCATAAGCTAAACCTTTAGGTTGGTCAAACCTGGCCTCTGTACGAAGACCACCATCGATATTACCATATGGATTAGCATCGATACTTGAACTACCTCTGCCTGCAAAAGTCGTCACCTTTCCTTCGGGAGTGAGAATACGGATATCGTGATTGCCCTGTTCTGCGAAATAAAAATCATACTCATCTTTCTTCCCTGCATAATCAGGATTTCTGACAAACACACCTTGATACGGATTAGATAATCTGGCCTGCGTGCCTACACCATCGGTCCATCCTGATGAGCGTGGCTCACCGCAAACAACGTAGGGTTGCAAAAATCTTTTCGTGTCCCAATTGTAATCGGTCCTTAAGATATAATGTTGATTGATTACAACGATATAGGCGTAATCCCCACTTGGAGCGATATCAATTTGAAACTCCCAGTTATTGTCCTGGATCTTAAACAATTCATCGTAATCTTTAATACCAATATTACGGTCAAAATAATCGTTTAAATCGAATCTGAAAAACTGTCCCTTTTCGTAGCTGTTAAAATAAAGTTCTCCGGTTACAGGATGGACAGAAGCTCCATTGCACTGCCTATAGGAAGTCAGCACTTTAGGATCTTTGAATCCGCTTGCCCTGGACAATATGGAAGTACTTATGCCATTTACATCTCCCTGGTCATTGGCAATAATCATATGGTCTCCATCTATTGTAAAGGCGATGGTTCTGATACGGCTCCAACTCCCCATACCTCTTGTAATTGGTGTAGTTACCACACTGTCTTTAAAATTTAGCAGCCGCACATCGCCCCCGTCTTGCCCCATATATAAATTGTCATGAATCTTGGGATCATAAATTAGCCATGATGGGTTTAAAAAACCGCCGCAATCAGCAAAAGTCCCATCTTTTATATCATAATTGCCTCTTTCATCTTTTTTCCCGGCCAGCGTAGATACTACCATTCTTCTCTGGTAATCAAAGGGTTTAGCTGCCGCTACCATCTGTTGAGTGCTCGCTGTTCCAACATTTACTTCAATTTCTCCAGAATAAGCCCTGTCAGGAACAATACAGTATATTCCATCATCATGAACCGTGATTACTGTAGCCTGTTTTCCACCTATTTTGACTGAAACAATGGATTTGTCATCTCCAAAATTTTTCCCGTAGATCACAAGCTGCTGTCCGCCACCTCCTGTTGTGGGGAAAAAATTCGTTACTACTACCTCCTGTCCTGGGTCGTAGGCATTTGATCCGCTAGCCACCGGACTTTTTTTACAGCTCATAGAACTACCCATAAGTAAGAGTAGTACAATACACAGACTAGACATCCGTATTTTTATACAATTCATAGTTTAACCTTAAAAAGTGTACAATGATTAATTTTCAGTTTACCAGCCGTTTGGATTTCAGTACAGTACAATTAACATAATAGCTTACATAATTCAGTCCCGTAAAGATTTCATTGGCAAATATGAGTTAAAGAAAAACGAACAAGAGTTAAAAATTGTTCAATAATTTGCAGATTTGATTCAATAAATCTAAAATAATGTACAATAATTATGTTTCTGTTCACCAACAGTTTGGAGTTTATTATAATACCTATTACGAATCATCGTCTTAGATTCAATTCTGTAAATATTTCATAGTAAATCGCGGTTTAAGAAAAACAAACAATGGCGAAGTCAACGCTCCATAAGGATAAATATATTTTATAAATACATTCTTGCATTTAGGCGGATGACCACCATATCTTTAACATTCCACGAGAGCTTACCCTAAATCGGTGGGCAGTGGTAGTGCCACCGGTTCTTTTGTTTTTAGTCTGGATGATTGTAAGCGGGAGGGACGAACAAGTTGATACTGTTTAGCTTTAAACAACGAATAACCTCTGCCGATAACCTTAATTGAAATACTAGTTTTAATATTGCATAGTCCCGGACAATTACTGCATACACGGCACCCTGACTCTGCCATGACAAAATAAAATCAGGATTTAAGGCAAAGTAAATAGGCAAGAAAAAATATCAGTTAAGGTTTTTTATAAAAATGACTAGCAACAACATCTCCATATAACTAAAGCCAAAAGGCCGTAAGCAAATTAATATACAAAGCTAGAGTGCCCGCCTAACTTTTTCCATATATTCAGAAGGTGTCATTTTAAATTGCTTGGAGAAATTTCGCCCAAATTGGCCGACCGATTTATAGCCCACCCGTTCTGCTACTTCACTTATACGAAGCTGGTCTTGGGCAATCATTTCTGCAGCTTTTGTCAACCTGATAAGATGAATCATCTCATTGGGGGACAGATTAAATAGAGATTTAATCTTACGGTACAGTGTTGGTCGGCTCATATGCAGCATCTCCGCTAACCGGACGACGTCCAAATCCGGGTCATCCAAATGATCAAGTATCAATTGTTTGATTTCTTCAAGGAATTGTTCATTGCCCTTGACATGACTGCCATGGTTAACACGAGCGAGTGGGGAATTGGCATAAAAATCCTTTAATTGAACCCTGCCTCGAAGTAAATTATCAATTTGTATTTGTAAATGTTCAGATGAAAAAGGTTTTTCAATATAGGCATCTGCGCCAATTTTCAGTCCCTGAATTTTCGATTGGATTGTGTCTTTTGCCGTTAGCAGAATCAGTGGGATATGGATCAAGTCTTCATT
>DATJDF010000133.1:0-4276 GCA_035497555.1 Arachidicoccus sp.
CGCGTTGACCTCAATTTTCGGTTTCCAGAACCCATCTGTTAACTGCACCTGCGTAAAAGCCACGGGTTTAAACGGATAATCCTGTGCTTGCAGCGAATTACCTGCTGGTATTATTATGACCGAGAGCATTGTGATGCCCAGTCGTCTTAGGCTACCCGCTTTTGGCCCTGCCGTTTTTCTGTATTTGGCTTTGAAATAGTGCATTTGCAATGTATGAAAATGAATAAAGTATTGCAATCTAAGTTGCAATAATACCAGCTGTGTTTGTATCAAATGGAGCTTCGGCTCGTCTGTTATAGTTTATGTCCATAATAAAAATCTGCAGGATTGTGATGACCGATATATACTTCTGACAGGATTTCATAGAGCGTGGGATCATAAGTCTTCAGCGATTCGGGTGTCCAGATCTGCTGGCCAGTAGCAGGTTCATCAAATGGAAAATTAGACCAGAACCACCACTGCGTACCTTCTGCCCAGTATTCTGCCGGTGTGTTAATCGCGTACTGATCTTTATACATATCCTTCGCTTTGGCCTGTGCGTAAGCAGCTAAAATGCGCTGGTACAGCGCGGTATCCACAATTCGCAGGGCACCCATCATATTGTGACTGAACTCATGCACTAATATGTTTTCGCCGTAATAACGGGTTCCCGGATAACCCAGCAGGTTCTCCTCCGCGCAGGAGGTAATTAAGCCCCCCATTCCTCTTGCCCGCTGGTTCCAGTAGCCTCTGTCTGACATGGAAGCAATACCACCGGGCTTGTAATACTTTTCGCGTTCTCCGGGGGTTAGGCGTTTGTCATCAAATGCCGGCTTTTTCCAATCCCGTCTTTCCGGTAAATCCGTTTCCATTTCGGTGGCTGCCATCACTAAAACCCGGGCACCTCTTTTGACGAGTTCCGACCGGATGTCATTTCTGCCTGCCAGCATATAGCAGATGATATCACGCGCCGTGAGTAAGGCTGTGGCCGGGACCTTCTCAGAGGCGACTACAGGTATGCCAACAGCATTACAGTATTTTTTATAAAAAGGATCCAGGCGTAAACTATCCGGCGGCAAGCTGATCATCTGGGTGAAATACTTCTCTGCCTGTAATGCCTGGTTGGCATTTGTCTTTTGGGAACTATCCAGTGACTGAGCACAGAGCGAATGACCACTTGCATTGAGTAGTGGTGGCAATAATATTAAAGCGCTGACAAAGCCGAATAATATCTGTTTCATTGGAAGGCATTAATTAGGATGAAGGGATCGCTATTTAATGGTTATCATTTCAATTACCATAAAATTACATCAATTATTGTAATATACACAATTATTATAGGATAAAATTAAACATATCTAAATAAATAACTTTGCTGTAATTATCCGATACTAGTACGATATTAACTGGTTGTGGAGACGGAATAGTTATTCAAATTGTTCTACCATAGTTGTGTAAACAAATAAGACGTCAATATAACGGCCCATAACTGCCATAATAAGCTAATATTCAGTAGTTATAATTTCAATATTGATATTATTTTTGGTCATGTCCTAATATAATTGAAAAATAGGTACTACTTTTTCATACAAGCACGGATCAATTGGCGCAAGGACGCCAAGCATTATAGAGAATGCTTCTTGTATAGGATTAAAAGATTAGGCGAAGTTCAAAAAAGAATTAGAAAAGCCATATAATCATGGGTTTTCTGTGCCGAAATTGGAATCGTTATTCTGTCTTCAAACTCTTTACCGGATTCGCTATTGCAACTTTAATTGATTGAAAGCTGATCGTGCATATTGCAATCAACGTAATCAGTGCACCTGCTGCTACGAATGGCCGCCATGTAATATCGATTTTGTAGGCATAATTGTCTAGCCAGAGGTGCATACCCCACCAGGCTGCTGGACAGGCTATAACAACTGCGAGTAAAACAATCTTTAAAAAGTCGGAAGACATTAATTGAATAATATTTCTTATGGATGCCCCTAGCACTTTGCGGATGCCTATTTCTTTAGTGCGCTGCTCCGCTGCGAACATGACAAGGCCGAATAGGCCAAGGCATGAAATAAAAATAGCGAGAAGCGCGAAGGCATTCGTCAATTTACTTATAACTTGTTCATTATTATATAACTCTCTGTATTGTTGATCTGCGAACATGTAGGTAAATGGAAAGGCCGGATTTAGTTCCCGGCAGACCTTCTCGATACTTGCGAGTGCCTCTTTGGTTTTGCCTGGTTCTGTACGCAATAAAATATTCCCATTTGTCATTTTATCATAAAGATTAATAATCATGGGTTTGATGGGTTCATGTAATGAGCTGAAATTAAAATCTTTTATAACTCCAATAATTTGCCCTTTCCATCCATTGATGGTGACATATTTTCCAATGGGATTTTTGTAACCAATCTCTTTTATCGCTGTCTCATTCAGCAAAAAGCCATCTTTATCTGAAGGATAATTTTTTGAAAAATCGCGGCCGGCTGCCATTTGTAAACCCATAGTTTTTACGAAGTCATAATTTACTCCAGGATGTTCAAAAGCGATCATAGTATTGGGTGGTCTTCCTTCCCAATCTACACTATTATTTAATTGGTTAAGAGACACGGGGTTGTCCGAAATGGAGCTTACATACTTTATTCCGGACGTTTGCAATACTTTTTCCTTGAATATTTGATATTTATCGGCCAGATCGCCTTCAATTGGGATATATAAAAGCTGTTCCTTATTATATCCAAGACTTTTATTTTGTATAAAGTTTATTTGCCTCGAGACAATAATGGTCCCCGTAATGAGGATCATAGAAAGCACGAACTGTAAAACAACTAAGCCTTTGCGAAACCATACGGTATTAACGCTTACCTTAGTCGTCCCTTTTAGAACTTTTACAGGGTTGAAAGAAGAAAGATAAAAAGCTGGATAGCTGCTTGATATTAAAGTAGTAATAACTGTTATTGAAAGGATGCCAAGCCAAAATGAGCTTTCCTGGAAGGGGTATGCGATTTGTTTTTGTGTTATATGGTTGAAAAATGGAAGTAGTATTGTGACAAGTGGTATGGCTACGATAACCGCGCAAATTGTTAGGAGTAACGACTCCGTTATGAATTGCCTGATTATTGCTGAACGTTTAGCGCCTATTACTTTTCTCACGCCGACTTCTTTCGCCCGGTTTGCGGAACGTGCAGTAGCCAAGTTCATAAAATTGATGCACGCGATGAATAGTATAAATATGGCAATTATGATAAAGAGATGGACATATTCAATCCGGCCGCCTGCTACTTTTCCATTTTCGAAATGATTGTGTAGATATACTTCATCGTACTTTTGTAATCCTAACTCTACATGATAGGCATTGCTGCTATCGTCTGTGTATAGGTTACGGAAATGGGTGATTTTTTTATCAACGGCCGATGCGCTTGTTCCCTGTTTCAATAATACATAAGTTAATGGTCCGCTTGTTTGCCAGTTCTTTGCCCAGGGGTTCTCTTTCTGAAACGCTTTCCAGCTGATAAGATAATCCAACTTGCGCGATGATAATTTAGACATGTCATCGAATATAGCCGTTACCTGACAGTCTTTTTTATTATCATAGCGGATGATCTTGTTCATCGCGCCCTCGGCACTACCGAAAAGGACAATGGCCAATCTTTTCGAAATAGCTATGCTGCTTAATGTTGCGAGCGCATTGTCGGCTGATCCTAATAGCAGTGGGTAGCTGAATACGTTGAAGAAGCCCGAGCTTGCGCCTGACCCTTCTGCCTTTAAAATTTTATTGCCGACTTTTAAAGATGTTGATTCATTTTCCTCTTCCATTGTCACGGCATCTTCGATTTCCGGGATTTTACTTTTTAATTCCAGACCCAGCGGACTTGGTGTATCATAATTTCCGTCAACATGTCCCTTGTAGTATTCTCGCGCATACACTTTATACAAGCGATCGCCTTTCACGTGGAATCTGTCGATACTTAGCTCGTTTTGAACCCACATAAAAATCAATATACTACAGGTTAATCCGATGGAGAGTCCAATTACATTAATGATCGACTGAACCTTATTTCTTGTGAGGTTACGCCACGCACTTTTCAAGTAATGTTTTAACATAAACCTCAGGCATCACGAAGTATGCCAGACATGTAACTAATTGATAATCAATTGTAAAGATTTTTTGGACCCAATGAGAATTGACATAACCGAACAAAAAGTGTCCGTTTTTATTAAAGCATGTCTGGTCCTATTATAGCTATACAGGTGAATGGATAAATCCTGAAAATGTTATACAACCGATTTTCTAAATCCT
>DATJDF010000134.1:0-6233 GCA_035497555.1 Arachidicoccus sp.
CGGGATCTGACAGGCAATAAACTGGAAAATGTGAGCAACCAGACATTCAGACGATTTAAACAGGAATTGAAACTTGCACCCGTTACCTTGCCGGAGAAGTTAGATGCGCTGATCAGTGCCGTGAAAGCGAGACTGGAGGCCGATCATCCGGATCTTGTCACTACCTATAATATATTTTTTAAATCAACCGGTGATGGCAGTCATGTAATTTACATGGAATATTTTGTAGGGATAGCTTTGCCCTATGCGGATTTCTGTTTACTAAATCAAAGAATTAATCTGGACATTGTCGGGCAAATGCAATCGCTGGATATTGAAATGGCAGCAGCTATGGCACCCCACAAATAGGCTTGTCATAATCTGCAACAAAGCTACAAAATTACCAGGTCACTATATCCCAGCTTGCATTAAAATGTGCGCCTGGCTCCAGGGACTGAATACCTTCCTTTTGTTCAATTTTCCCGCTGGCCTGCTCGCCGTCTGTTACCCCCAACCATGGTTCGATACAGACAAAATCTGCATCTTTAGCACTCCAGATGCCCATATAGGGAAATCCTTTATAATCCACTGTCAGTCCGTTTTCTGTTTTTTCGCTCTGGATTTTGATTGAACTGGATTGCAAGGTTTTAAACACCAGGGCATCCTCATAAAAAAGATCTTTTTTTAAGGGCAGCTCATTTGTATTCTGCAGAAAAATCCGGGGATTTTCCTTTAAAAGGCCCTCTTCAGTAATGGGATAACGCGCCGTATTTTCAAATTCATTAAAACATAGGAAGTAATCTTCAAAGGCGGTTCCCGGAACTAAGGGCACTTTAAATGCCGGATGCGCTCCTATAGAAAACCACATCGTTTTATCATCTTCGTTGATGACCTCGTAAGAGATATTTACGCGGTTGTCAATCAATGTATATTTGATCTGTAACTCAAAGGCAAACGGATAGACTTCCAGGGTTGCCTCTGTCTGTTTGAGTGAAAATATAATAGCAGTATCCGACTGAGATAAGACTGAAAAATCGTTATCCCTCGCAAATCCATGCCGGGAAAGATGATATGTTTTGTTATTGAATACATAACTGCCATTTTTCAACATCCCTACAATAGGGAAAAGGATGGGGCTATATTTACCCCAATAGGCCGGGTCACCATCCCAAAGGTAGTCCAGGTGAGTCTGTTTGTTATAAAGCCTTTGTAATTCTGCCCCTTTGGCAGCGATCTTTATTTCGAGCTGTTCGTTCTTTAATATATACATAAGATTAATCTTCAGTTACGCGTTCATCTTCCATATTACCGATAACGCGTGTGCTTCTTTTCTGTATGGGATTTTCATGGTTGTCATCATAAAATTTCCGTTCCCGGAGAATATCGATGGCTTTATAAATGGCTTCCAGGAAAGATCCATGGTTAGCAATACCCTTTCCTGCGATGTCAAATGCGGTTCCGTGATCCGGACTAGTCCGGACAATTGGCAGTCCGGCAGTATAATTTACCCCCTCTCCTAAGGCTAGCGACTTGAAAGGAATTAACCCCTGATCATGATACATCGCTAATACGGCGTCAAATTTTTCATAGGAGCCATGTGCAAAAAACGCATCAGCACTATATGGCCCGAATGCCAAAATTCCTTTTTGCTTCGCCTGCGTAATTGCAGGTGCGATGATTTTCTGTTCTTCCGTTCCGATCAGCCCTTCATCCCCTGCATGAGGATTAAGACCTAAGACCGCAATTTTGGGTTTACTGATATTAAAATCGCGTTGGAGACTGCGGTTCATAATATTCAATTTTCGTAAAATGGTCTCCTCCGTGATCTGATCAGCAACTTCCGCGACCGGAATATGTTCCGTAACAACTGCCACCCGCATATTATCTGCCACCATCATCATCACCACATCTTTTTGTTCAAAGCTGTCGCGAAGATAAGGGGTATGACCACTGTAATGAAAGGCTTCAGACTGAATCGTTTTTTTATGAATTGGAGCAGTCACCAGGCCGTCAATTTTTCCGTCTTTTAGGTCTTTGACAGCTGTTTCCAGAGATAAAAAAGCATATCTGCCTGCCTCTGCGTCAAGTTGTCCCGGATGGATGCCCACTTCTTCTTCCCAGCAATTAGCCAGGTTTGCTTGTTTTAGATTCAGTTTACCATCTTCGCGGATAATCGAGAATTGAAAATTATTTTCAGAGATGGATTTACGATAAAAATTGACACATTTGCTATTTGCATATATGACTGGGGTGCATATTTCTAATATACGATTATCACTAAGTGATTTTATGATAACTTCCAGCCCGATACCATTAATATCGCCACAACTAAGTCCAATTACAGGCCTAATTAACTCCTGACTCATGTATTCGCTTGTTTTATGATGTAAATGTACCACTTTTCACTTAGTTTTCGATGTAAAGGGTAACATTGTGCGGTATTGCCCCTGCCAAAATTTACAGGGGGATCAACAAGCATTAAATTTAATCATGGCTGTGTTTGCAATTTTTATCCACCTGGCCCGTTATAATGTGGACAACTGTCGGAAGTCAATTAAATAAGGGGTAAATTAGCATAGTAACTAGGTGACCTATAGAGAATGAAACAATAGCTGAGCTTATGGGCGTCCCCAACAGCTATAACTTTTTGAGAAATACTAAATAAACTGTTGTGAAACTAAGTGTAATCATTGTGAACTACAACGTGCGCTATTTTCTGGCACATTGCCTGGCCTCGGTTTATAGTGCAATCCAGGGAATGGAAGCAGAAGTAATTGTAGTAGATAACTGCTCCTGTGACGGGAGCCTGGATTATCTGGAGGAAAAATTCCCTCAGGTCCAGTTTATTGCCAATACGGTAAATACCGGATTTGCAAAAGCAAATAACCTTGCCCTTTCACGTGCAAAAGGTACGTTTGTTCTTTATCTGAATCCGGACACCCTTGTTTCGGAAAATGCGATCAAAAGTTGTTTGGCATTTTTCGAAAGCAATTCCACTGTGGGTGCACTTGGCGTAAAGATGGTCGATGGCAGTGGTATATTCCTGCCAGAAAGTAAACGGGCATTTCCGTCTCCGCTTGTCTCTTTCTATAAATTAAGTGGCTTGTCTGCACTCTTCCCGGCCTCTCGTCGTTTTGGGAAGTATGCACTTGGTTACCTGAATGAGAACCTGGTGCATGAGGTAGAAGTACTGGCGGGTGCTTTTTTAATGGCAAGGACATCCTTATTGCATAATAGCAAGGGATTTGATGAAAGATACTTTATGTATGGAGAGGATATTGATCTTAGCTACTGTTTACAGCAAATGGGCTATAAAAATTACTATCTGGGCAATGTTTCTATCATCCATTTTAAAGGTGAAAGTGCCCAGAAAGGCAGTTTCAATCACCTTAAAAATTTTTACAAGGCCATGATCCTGTTTGTGGATAAGCATTATAAAGGATCAGCAGGGCTAATCTATCGGGGCGTGCTTAAATTGGCGATAATTGGCCGTTATATGATCGGAGTGGCGACTTCCTGGAATAAGCATAAAGTGAGTGAAAATATCCCGGACCTGGAATCATATAAGAGTATCGAATTAATGGGAGATGCCAGTTCTGCAGGCCAGGCCAGGTTAATATGGGAAAAATATGCAATGGACTCAAATATTCATTATACACCTGCTAAAGGAGCCTTAATGGCCCAGCCACTGGAAAAGACCCAAAGCAGGGCCTGGGTGCTCTGCATTGGCCCGGAATTCTCATACGATTCTGCGATACATTTCCTTCAGCGTCATGCGCCTGTCCGTCATGTATTCTGGCATTACCTGAATTTTGACAACCTGATCAGCAGCAGTGACAAGAAAGGACTCGGTGAAGTGTTGGTAGGGTAAGCAATGTCTTTAATTCCTAAACATATTGGGACTTTTATACATTCAATTTAAACGATTATTCGAATAATTATGTTAACTTACTTTTATGTTTTGCCAGTCTCTCATTAATTATTGAGGATACATTCCTCATAAAACTAAAATAACCGATATGAAAGAATCTATATTATTTTTTTTGATTGGCCTGCTTACTGCAGTTCAGGTAAGATCACAAGGATTGATTGTCAATGAAATTTCACAGGGTCCAAATTTGTCCAAAGAATTTATTGAGCTGCTGGTTGTGGGTAGTGATATTCAAAAAACAGGGACCATAGATATCAGTAACTGGATTGTTGACGATAATAATGGCGATTTTAAACTGGTAAATAATACTGCTCCCGGCATAGCGACAGGACATTTTCGATTTGTCAGTAATGACACGACACAAAATATTTCCATTGGGACCTTGATCGTGCTTTATAATGCCGCAGACAAAGATCCGGCCTGGACCTTTCCAAAACTAAAAAAAAATGGAGAAGATAGTACTTATGTAATGACAAACACCGGTGGCACCCAGACGCTTTTTATTCCTGGAACAAGCACTTTGCTAAGGGCGGTAAGCCTTGTGCCGAACAACGCATCGGGTGCTTATGCTTATACGACTTCGACAATTCCTCCTACTACACAAAATTGGAACGGTGAACTTGGTCTGGCAAATACCGGGGATGCTATTCAGACGAGGAAGCCAGACGGGACTTTCTATCATGGTTTTGGTTTTAGCATGCCAACACAAACCAATGTGCTGACCAGTTTTCCAACTTTTGATGAAGTGGGCCTGCCATCTTTTAATGCCTATAAAGGTGTTGCTACCGGAATGGATACTTACTTTACCTGTGGCAGCTGGTATTTTGCCACACCTTATCTGACAGGAACAGCAACTTCAGTAGAGACACCTGGAGAACCCAACAATGCGGATAATTTGGCCATGATCGGTAGGATTAACGCTGGTCAGTTGGACTATAGTATTTTGGGTTCCGATATTAGCTGCGCGACAGTTTTACCCCTTGCACTGAGTTCGCTCAGATCTCATATAAATTCATCAACGATTGATATTAACTGGAGTATGGCTTCCGAAACTAATAATGATTATTTTCTGATTCAGCGCAGTAAAGACCAGGAGGTCTGGCAGCAAACAGGTCGGGTGAATAGCCAGGGCAATAGTAGCAAGGAGCAGAATTATACCTTTACGGATCAGGCACCTTTAACTGGGATCGCTTATTACCGGCTTGTACAGGTATTCCAGAACGGAGAACGATTGACTTCTACGGTTTTGACGGCAAAATTTGCAGGTGCGGAATCTGGTGCTTCAGTTTATCCTAATCCTGTTTTGCAAAACAGCTTCTATTTAAAAACAGGCAATCAGATCGTTAAGTCCATCCTGATAACCGATGTTTCGGGTAAAATAACTTACAAGGATAATCGGGAACACACCAATGAAACATTATTAATCCCTGTAAAGAACTGGGCAAAGGGAATTTATTTTATTCGCCTTAATACGGATCATGGCGTTCAAACTATTAAAATTTCTCATGATTAATTTGAAGCTTTGGTGTCGGTCTTGAGTTGTGTTAAAACTTATAATATTATTCTGTGGATTTTAGTGGATTTTGATTGGACATAAGGGATAGGATATTTGAACCATGCACAGTTCAGGCAAGCTGGATTAATTCAATTCGAGCATAAACTGTTCTAATAGGGCGAGCACACTGTTCACGAATTCTTTCACAGATTCCAAATTATCATTCAGCTTGTTCCAGCCGGTTTTTAAGCCGGGCCAGGCTACTATCCATAGAAGGTCCCAGAATTTTTTCATTCAAGACTGCACCGACCCTTTCCCAGGGATACCAATCCAGATGTTGGGTATAGCTCCACTCGAGGTGGGTTCCGGGATTATGTTGATCCGGGGTCAGATTCCAGCCACAGATTTGTGGATTGGATCTGGTTGACTGCCAGGAAGATTCGATATAATAAGCACTGTCATGGGTAACGGTGATTTTACTATGGCCCACTTGTACGCTGGCGCCTTTACCCTTTGAATTCAGACTTAATAGTTTTACATCTTGGGTGCTGTCAAAAAGCCATTTGGGCCACTGATTAATATTATCAAGCATTGGATAAACGCTATCACGAGGTACATTGATCGTTACACCCCGGATGACGGTCACCTGGGAGGGAAACAACAGGCCGATTAGAGAGATCAATAAGAAAAGGCTAATAATACTGAATAGAGCTAACTTAATAAATTTCATGGATCGTTAATTAAGGATTAAACATGGCCAGGTGCAAATCATATTGCTGACTACTCCCATTTAAACACTTTAATGGCGATGACATAGACGATCACTCC
>DATJDF010000135.1:0-2801 GCA_035497555.1 Arachidicoccus sp.
GGCCCAGGTTGGCTTACGGCCATAAAAAGTGAGAACGTAAAAGCAATAGTAGCCTATGAACCCTATAGTGGCTTCGTATTCCCTAAAGGGGAGCTTCCTCAACCCATAACATCAACTGGCCTTTTCGGTGCATTGAGCGGGTTGGAAATCTCTTTGTCAGATTTTGAAAAGCTAACCAAGATCCCTATCATCATTTATTATGGTGATAACATCGCCAAGGAACCGATAGAGGTATGGAATAAAGACCATTGGCGATCAGGCCTGGAAATGGCCAGAATCTGGGCAGCGACGATCAATAAGCACGGTGGTGACGCAACGGTAATTCACCTTCCAGAGGTTGGTATCAAAGGTAATACTCATTTTGCCTTTTCTGATTTGAACAATATGCAAATAGCTGATTTGTTATCCAAATGGCTAAATGAAAAAGGATTGGATAAATAGTAGAGGATATTTTATTAAAAACTATAAATAATTACTTGTATGAAAGCATTCATTACCGGATTGATTTTATTAACAATACTTGTGCAATCGTCCTACGCTCAGCAGCCGCCAACTGAAACCATTAAAACGACTGCAAATAATACCCCTGAACAACAGAAAATAATCCACCTTTCAAAACAGAAATGGAATTGGATGGCTGAAAAGAATGTAGATTCTTTAAATGTGCTGTTTGACGATAAAGCCATGTTTATTCACATGGGTGGAAGCTGGGGTAAACAGCCGGAATTAAATACGATCAAGAGCGGTGGTATCTGGTACAAGAAGGCCGAAGTCTATTCTGTTATCGTAAACATTATTGGGAACACTGCCATACTCTTAAATGACATTGATCTGGAAGCGGTGGTTGGTGGCAAGACCGTTACCAATGCTTTTATGGTAACCGAGGTATACATTAAGGAAAATGGTATATGGAAGATGGGGTCGCTTACTTTTTCGCATCTGCTTCGCCCGGTTAAAATGAATACGAATAGAGGCCAGCAGCCTTAAGGGGCCAGGTAATTTATAAAAGAATTTTGAAATGAGAAGTATAACACTACGGGTTACAATATTTGCCTTGAGTATATCATCAAGTAGCTCAGTAGCAGAGACGCCAAAACCGGGAAAGGAGAGCCATTGAAAGATAAAAAATATGGGTGGTGCCTTTATCTCGGACAAATAATGCGAAAGCTGTTGTGGAAATCATTCATAAAGCTGGTGGCGGCGATCTGGTAAAAAATATTATAAAAATGAGCACTAAAAAGACGTCATCGTAGTTACCGGGGCAGGTCAGACTGGAATGGCAATTGCGAGGCAAATGGGTTATGGAAAGAAAATTTTTGTAGCCGATTGGAAGCTCGAAAAGGCTGTCATCATTACCAAAATAATGAAAGAGGCTGGTTTTGATGCGGTTCCTTTCGCCGTGGATATTCCTTCAAAATCGTCCGTTCTTCAACTGATTGCAGCCGCACAAAAAGAGGGAGAAATCTCTATGTTCATCAATGCGGCAGGCGTATCACCAAGTCAGTCTTCTGTTGAACAGATTTTGAAAGTGGACTTATACGGATAGGCTGTTTTGCTCGAAGAATCTGGAAAAGTGATAAAGGAGGATGGGACAGGTATTACCATTTCAAGCCAATCCGGGTATAGATTGCCCGCACTCACTCCAGAAGAAGACAGACTGTTGGCAACAACACTAACAGAGAAGCTATTAAAATTAAATATGCTGCAACCTGACAATATCAAAGACACCTTACACGCTTACCAAATGGCGAAACGGTGCAACGTAAAAAGAACAATGGCTGAATCAGTGAAATGGGGCGAACCTGGAGCAAGAGTGAATTCCATTTCACCGGGCATTATGATCACGCCATTGGCTTTGGATGAAATTAACGGACCGAGGGGCGATTTCTACAAAAATATGTTTGCAAAATGCCTGGCAGGTCGTCCCGGAATGGCAGACGAAGTGGCGAATATTGCAGAACTCTTATTGTCTGCCAGAGGGGCATTTATTACCGGAGCAGATTTTCTGATTGTTGGTGGTTCTACCGCTTCATATTTCTACGGACAGCTCCAGCCCGATGGCAACTAAAAAACACGAATGACAATTACTTCCAATTTTTATTACGGCTATGTAGCCGTTTTTTGTTGCTACCTGATAATGGGCATCGATATCGGATTGAAAATACCGAAATGATTGTATAAGTAATATTGGTTGACAAAACCGTAATTGGTATACCTATCATCCTTTTCTAAGCTCGAACTTTGTGCTATTAATTAGCGGTATAAAATATGCCGGTTTAGTTAAAATGTAAAATAACAAAATAGGAATGAGCAAACTCTTGAAATTAATATTATTTGTCATGACAATAATTGTTAGTGCAACCACAAACGCCCAAATAATTGCGAGGCAAAATTTAGACAATAAACAGCGGTCAATTGTCCGCATTGCGGCTCTCACAGGAAAAGGTGATTTATCGAAACTGAAAACCGAATTGAGAGCAGGGCTTGTAGCCGGGCTGACAGTCAATCAGATCAAAGAGGTCATTGTTCATGTCTATGCTTATGCCGGGTTTCCCCGAAGCATTCGTGGATTGCAGACCTTTATGTCCGTGTTGGACGAGCGTAAGGCAAAGGGTATCAAGGACATGGTAGGCGCTGATGCATCACCAATTACTGACGAACACGGTAAATACGACCGGGGCAAAGCCGTTTTGGACTCGCTTTTAGGCGCCCCCCAGAGTGGGAGCCGAACCGGCTATTCGGCATTTACACCGGTTATCGAGGTATTTTTAAAAGAACACTTGTTTGCTGACATTTTTGAA
>DATJDF010000136.1:0-1582 GCA_035497555.1 Arachidicoccus sp.
CGTTTATTTATAGTAGACAGTGAAGTTGTATTCAATAACATGGAACCTGATGATGAGCCTTATCCGGATGGGCCGGGTATTAAGCGCGTTTTTATCAATGCAAAAATAAAGACCCTTGAAGGCGAGCCCTGGATATATAACGAAGGTTGTCTGAGTATTCCTAAAATTAACGAGGATGTTTCCAGGCCCGAGTCGGTAACACTGGAGTATTTAGATGAAAATTTTCAACCGCATACGAAGACTTTTAATGGCATTACGGCCCGGATTATACAACATGAATATGACCATATTGAAGGCAAGCTTTTTATAGATTATCTTAAACCCCTTAAGAAAAAGCTATTACAAAGAAAGTTAAGTGACATTACAAAAGGAAAAATTCAGGTTGGCTATAAAATGCTTTTTCCTAAATAGTGGGACTGGATATGTCATCATCAAGAAAGATTCAATATTTCCCTGCTACCTCATTTTCAATACCTTTAACACCCAGTGCAACCTACAGCATTATATATTGTTAGGAAAATAACGAATGGCGTGCAGGATACACCGCTGTCCGCTCCCGTTATTGTTATGCAAAGCCAGCAGCGGCGGTACTGCCTGCTGCTGGCTTTAATACTTCTGCTAAGTTTACAAGCGCTAATTGTAAAGGCTCAGGTAATAAAAAAGCAGCCACCTGCTGCTAAGGGCGATACCATACTGGCAGGTGAAAACCTGTCCTTACCGGTGGTGATTGTCAATGCTGTAAATGCCCCGCAATTACTCAGACGGATTAAAAATGATACGAGCTTTTATAAGGCATTCAAAACCCTTCATATTGTGCAGTATACCTCGAATAACCGGATTAATATCCTGAATAAAAGAGGCCAAACAAAAGCCAGTTATGTAAGTACTGTAGCGCAGACCAGATCGGGTGGCTGCCGCAGTACACATGTAATCCGGGAAAAAACCACCGGAGATTTTTATAACCGGAAGGGCGGTTATAATTATACGATTGGGGAGCTTTTTGCCAATTTGTTTTTTGTAAAGGGCAAAGCTTGCGGCGAGACCAATATTGTGGCAGGTGGCACCCATTTCGGGACGGCTGGTTTGTCTGGAATTGAAAAAAAGAAAGAGCAGTTAAAGATGCTTTTCTTTAACCCGGGTCGCAGGATCCCGGGCATACCTTTTATCGGCAATAAATTAGATGTATACGATAAAGAGGCACAGCAAAAATATAATTACCGCCTGGACACAATCACTTTTGAAGGCAATCATGGCTATGTATTTACCATCACGCCAAAACCCGGTGCACACGGCATTGTTATAGATAATATGCGTACCATATTCGATGCAGAAACCATGGACGTGCTTTACCGCTCCTATTCACTTAGCTATAAAGCCGGCATATATGATTTTGATGTTCATATGCAGGTGCGCCTTCGGGTAATAAATGGCCACCTGGTCCCCGTTCAATTAAATTATGCAGGCAATTGGAGCATCTTCCTTAAAGGTCGTGAAAGAGCGAATTTCTCAGCCAGTTTATCCAATTTTCATTAACGCCCTGCTGATGGTCGTTATTTGTGATCTATATTCTGAAAAGCCTGTT
>DATJDF010000137.1:0-3614 GCA_035497555.1 Arachidicoccus sp.
AATGACCAACCCTGCAACATGCCCGGTAAGTGAAGTTCCAATATCCACACCCTTAACCGTCTGTACTTCATCACCACCCACTTTCTGTACTGCATATCCTAATGCTTTTTCCTGGGTTTTTATACCTAAGGCCGTTATAACAATATCATTCATCTGGTGTGGCTGCGGCGTCAACTGAATATTTATGTTGGATTTATCTTCAATTGCAATTTCTCTTGTTATATACCCAATATAACTGACCACCAGTATTGCAGATTGCGGCTGATCGACGGAGAGACTGAAGAATCCAGATTCATCAGAAGAAACGCCCTTTGAGGTTCCTTTTAATCTAACCGAAACACCGTTGAGCGGATTACCTTCAATATCAGTAACCTTTCCAGAAACTACATGCTGAATAATCATAGGGAGGACGGGCATCATGTCGTTAACAAGCAAATTGTATTTTCTACTGATAAATATAGTTTTGCCTTTAATGATATACCCTAGTTCCTGATCTTCCAGTATCAGGTTCAGTGCATCTTTTAAAGGCGTCTTTCTAAAATGTAATTTTGGACTTGACTTCCCATTAATATCCGCATTATTATAGAAAAAGACAAAGCCGGTTTGCGCTTCAATTTTGGAAAAAGTCTGTTTAAGACTCATTGCGGGGGATCTAAGCGTAATTTCTTGTGCATAACTGCTTGCCTGAACCTGTGTAAGTGCAAGAAATAGTAGAATAATGGTCAGTCTCATAACGAGAAAAGTTTGTTGGGGTAGAAAAACCATTCGGTAGAGCCCCGAGTGGTCAACAGTGGATTTTTTCATACTTTTGTAAGAGTTTGAAGTTAATGATACGTTTTACTAAGAACGGGTTAATTTTCAGACGATTATGGCCGGAGGTGTTGGTAGCACTTCCGGTTTTCTTTTATTGGATTACATAATTTTAGTTTTGAATGATTATTTTTCTGTTGTTTTCATCTATTTTAAAATGCATTCTGGCAAACTTCAATCCAGCCAAAAGATCAGTCAATGGCAAGGACCGGTCAACTTTCCCGGAGAAACGCTGCGCGTTTCTGGCATCTTCAGATAAATCATCCTGGTATTCAATATCCACATCATACCACCTGGATAATTGACGCATAATATCGCCGACAGAGGCATTGTTAAAGGCAAAGAATCCCGACTTCCAGGCAACTACCTGATTTACATCTACTTGTTTGACAGCAATCTTTCCCGAAAAGACTTTAGCCTGTTGGCCTGGTATAAGTAGGGTTTTATTGCTACCAGCATACACTTTTACAGCCCCTTCCAGCAGTGTGGTAGTTGCAGCCTTTTCGTCAGGATAAGCCTTAACATTAAAATGGGTTCCCATGTCTTCGACAAGTTGACTTTTTACCCTAACCTGGAACGGATGAAGGGCGTCATGAACCACTTCAAAATACGCCTCTCCGCTCAATTCAACAGTTCGGTTTTCTCGGTTAAAGGCAGTAGGAAACCGCAACCTACTTGCGGCGTTTAGCCATACTTTTGTTCCGTCAGCCAATTGTAATTGATATTGCTTTCCTCTGGACGTGGATATTTCATTGTAAGTCACATCAATCGAATGGCTCCCATTATCCGAAAACTTTACAATTCCCTTGTCCAATTGGATGATGGTGGAACCTATACGTAATACCCCCCTATGATGTCCACCTAGTGTTACTTTCTTTCCATCTGCAAGCGTCAATACAGCCCCGGTACTTCCTGGCAAAATCAGCTTATTTCCCTTTAACTCAGTAGCAAGAAGTGCACTATTGCGCTCAATCTGATTTTTCGTCACGTGCTGATAAATTTTTATCCCACCTAATCCAATACCAATTAGAAATATGGCTGCGATCCAACCCCACTTATATTTTCGACCTATTGGAGTGACGGAACTTTCTCTATAATGCGCTGAGTCTAAGGAGGAGTTAACAATATTTGCTAAAGATTCTTTCAATTCCAGGGATTTCAGCAATTTATCCAGTGCATTCTTTTTCTGGGTTATTAGGTCATCAGTGGCTCTATTTTCGCCTAAAACATTACTCCGCTTTGACATCTTCGCCAAATCCCTATCCATTTTATTTTCAAGTAGTTGCTTAAATAATGGATCATTAAGAGCCATTTCAAGTTCTGACAACTGATTGTCTGATAATCGATTCGCAGATAAATATACATTTAGTAGATGGGTATATGTTTCTTCTTTTGACGTCATTAGTGTATATAGTCCCGGAAATTAGTTCGAGCTCCTTTTAAAAAGACGAACGAAGCGTTCAAAAGAATAGGTTGCAAGCAAAAAAAAATTTAGAAGGCAAAATCTAAGAGCAATACTAAACCGAAAAGTTCTTTTTCATGACGTTTAAGAAAAATTCGCATAGCCTCAAATGCAGCAGCAGCATGCCATTTTACAGTATGGATTGAAATTTTCATCTCTTGTGCAATCTGTTGATAGGACCACCCCTCCTGTTTACTTAACCGATATACCTTCATCTGCTGAGGTGAAAGATTTTCCATGGCTGCAGAAAGAATTTCCTCCTTTTTACTAGACAGCATTTTTTCCTCTGGGGTAACTGGATGCTCCATACCCATAGCATTTAAATAATCGAAATATTTAAGCTGCAATACGTGTTTGCGCATAGCATCAATAATCTCATTTTTAATGGCTTTCTGAATATAAGATCGAAAATTGAGAATGTGTGATAAGGCAGTTCGTTGTTCCCAACATCTGCAAAACACTTGTTGAACCGCATCCTCAGCAAGGCTTTTCTGTTTAGCGTATTTCAAAGCAAAAAAATAGAGCTCATCATAATAGCGGCTGAAAAGTTCACTAAACGCCTGCGTATCATCATTAGTTGTGACACGTAACCATAAGATATTTTCAAACACCATTTTTTCCATAATCCGATATGCGTTTGACAGATTAGCGTAAAATTATGTAAAACTACGGACATCTGTTAAGAGAAATAAAATTCAATCGATTGCTTAAGTTATTCACAAACATTCCGCTAATATCAGAATACACGTTATAAGTGTCAGAAACCTGTAATTATGGCGTGATAAATAGTAGCCCATTTAACTATAAAATTATTCAATGATGCACTTTACATTCAGCCTCAAGACATATTAATTTTAATGAATATATAGTCGGTTCTCCTCGTTTGAAAATAATAAGTGTGTTATCGATTAAGCATAGCAGTCGCTATCATTAAAATCCAACTAAGTGAAATAGACCTAATGACAACTTGCTACCGGAATAACTAAAGCGACCAAAACATTTCCTACTTGTGACAATTAAATATCGACCCTTTTAGGTAAGCAATGAAATCCTATAATTGCCATAATAAAATTGCCATAAAATATGGTGTTGTAACATTGGGATTTATATTTAGCCGTTAATGGTATAGAAGTTATGCATATCTCTTGATTACCAATGTACAGCACATTTGGCACAACCTTTGTCTTGTATCTGTAGAAATAAAATAACCTTTATGAAAAACAAGTTCAAAATTTTTGGTGCCCTATTTATGGCACTCTTAGCAATTTCCATGATTTCGGTGTCGTGTAGTAAGGATGATGATCCTTCTAATAATGACTTTTTCATCGGAACCTATAATGGA
>DATJDF010000138.1:0-4061 GCA_035497555.1 Arachidicoccus sp.
GCGAATAAAAAATACCGCCACAGTTGCAGCGGTATAAGAACAACTTTCGGTATAAAGGTCACCGTCAGTCGCATTCGGCAGCACAAAAATAATGCACAATTAAATCAAATTATTAACTTCGTAAAAATTGTCCGATTTAAAGGGGGCCTAACCACTTAGAATTATTAAAATTATTTGAAGTATATATTTAAGAACAAGCTTTCATATTCATATCACTCAAACATAATCTCCAAAGACAATTACAAGCGGCAACCCTATTTGTCATCCACATTTGATAAAGAAGAGATCTCAGAGTTACTAAAAACTATTGATCGATCTAGTCCTAAAGGAAGACTTGATTATGGAATATTACTGTTGGCAACAAAACTTGGTCTGAGGCCATCTGAAATAAGAAAACTTGAGTTTGCTCATATCATATGGAATCAAAATATTATTGAATTTAAACGGCAGAAATCCGCCAATTAAATAACTCTTCCTCTATTGACCGAAATAAATAGGGCTTCGTTTGACCTGGAGGCACGCGAGTTCATTCTACGCGCCCTGGAGCTCAAATTTGAGAAGTATGATCTAGTCGTGTGCGATGTCTTTCTTTTGATAAGCAGGGTTGAAGTGTTATTTAATCACCGGTGGTTAAGGACTGGCCTTAAATCGACCATTATTATCCCCAATACTTCTTTTGATAAGTGGCATGATTTCTTTGGCAAGGTGGTCGCCTCGACCGCTGGATTACTCGACAGGCTCACCCATAAAGCTTACCTGGTCAATATGAATGGAAAGTCATTTAGAATGAAGGAAACAAAGAAAATGCTCGACACATTCCGGCGGCTTTAGCCGCCGATTTAATAATGGTACTGATGCTAATAGAGTCCATGGATGAACCAAGACGACTGCCTTGAAAAAGGTACTTTTTCGGGCAGATATAATCAAGGCATTACTCAAGACACCTGGGAGAGGTTCACTTAGAAAAATAACTCTGTATTTTGATCGCTTACCTTGATATACATGCGATGCCCTTCGCGCTAGATCAATATGGCTGACCTCCACATTTCTCTTCTCATTAAGCCTTAGACTGCAATCCAGTATGGGGGCTACCTGACGTTCATTCTTTTAATTTATTGCGATTAAATTATTTATTTTGCCAATTAAATTTTCCTTCGTATGTTCGCACATATAAACATACTATGCTCCTGGAAATAGATCATAATAGCCCTTTACCACTGCACATACAAGTAGAAGCCCTACTGCGTAAAATGCTTAATTCGGTAGAGTATAAGGATGGTTCTATGCTTCCCAAAGAGGTAGAGCTCAGTAATAGGCTAGGCGTATCCAGGAACACTATTCGTCAGGCAACCAATAAATTAGAATTAGAAGGGTTACTCATCCGGAAAAAGGGTGTGGGATCCAGGGCTGCCCCCAAAAAGCCCCTATATACGGGCCTGGATCATTGGTATAGTTTTACCCAGGAAATGCGGGAAAGAGGGCTGAATGTCATCAATCTTGAATTAGACGTGCGTATGGTAGCAGCAGACAAAAAGCTGGCTTCCTTTTTTAATATCGAAAAAGGTCGCAAAGTACTGAAACTAGCCAAATTAAAAGGCACATCTGGCCAGCCCATCGTTTATTTTGAAAGTTATTTTCATCCCAGGATCGGCGTTAATGAAAAGGATGATTTTGATATCCCTTTATATACCATGCTGGAAAGGGAATATGGAGTTGTCGTTGTCCGCTCATTAGAGAATATTAGTGCACTTGCGGCGGGTAAATGGGCACAAAAGCTGGAAATTGACGAAAAAGAAGCTGTACTAGTGCGGGAAAGGTTTGTTTTTGATGCAGGTGACCGTCCTATTGAATACAATGTGGGCTATTACCGTTCTGATCGTTTTATTTATTCAATTGACATTAAAAAGGCTTAATTTATTTCATGTTTAATATGTATGAACATTCCGACAAAGTTGTGATCGGTATTGATATTGGGGGTTCTCATATCGCAGCGGCCCTTTGTGATGGGCAGACGGGTAAATTGATACCAAGTTCCTACCTTAGACAAGCAACTGATTCCAAAGCTGACGATAGTTGGGGCATTTTGAAGGGCTGGTTGGGATTGTTGGATAGCTTACTGGCCTTAATCAAAATGGATGATCTTCGATTAACGGGTGTGGCTGTGGCCATGCCAGGCCCCTTTGATTATAATAAAGGTATTGCGCTGATGGAAGGAGTCGATAAATACCATGCACTTTTTGGACTCAATTTGAAAGCGTTAATTAAAATGCGCATGGCTGACTGGCCTGGTATCCCAATCATCTTTGAGAATGATGCCGCCTGTTTTGGAAGTGGCATGAGCTATGCAGACGCTGTCACGTCCTACCGTAATGCAGTCTGCATTACATTGGGGACAGGACTCGGCGCCGCTTTTGTTTCGGATCACGAGTTGATTCGTGAAGGAAAGAAAGTACCGCCAGGTGGGTATCTATATAACACTTCCTTACATGAGCAAACAGCAGAGGATTATATCTCCTCCCGTTGGCTGCTTAAAGCATACAATGAGGCAGTCAAGGGCATTGAATCCGATGATCCAAATGGAGCAGCAGGCAAAATCAGTTCCTTGTCCGTCACATCTGTAAAAGAGATCGCTGATTTGGCCTTCGCCGTAAACGGCCATCCAGGAGAAACGCAGGCAAAAGAGGTGTTTAGAGCGTTTGGTAAAAACCTGGGCCTCTGCCTTGCTCCTTGGCTGGTGAGTTTTCAGGCAGATTGCCTGGTACTCGGTGGCGGTATTGCAGGATCGGCGGAGTTATTTATGCCTGCGCTTCGTGCACATCTTTCAGCAGCAGGAGTGGCTGCTACGGTGAGCAACATCCCGATAATAATATCTAAAAATATAGAACAGGCCGCCATTTCAGGGGCCGTAAAAATGATAGCAAACATGCGTGAATCTAACAGTGAAAAAGAAAAGAGCGACAGCGTGAAAAACGGTGTAAACCTGGAAAATGAAACAAATTCAGCGGAAGAAAAGCTCGCTGGATCGACCCAATACCAAGCTTTTGAAAATCAAAAACCGCGGCCGGCGCGGTCTGAACCAGAATTTCAGATTGCTTCCTTGATGGATGCATCAGATGCTCCAAAGAGCTGGCGTAAATCCCATCAGAAGGTTTTGCCTGAGTATGAGAAGGATACAGTATTAGACACAGACAGCGAAGGCGTATATAATATCTATCCATATAAATCAATTGGAGCAGGCAAGATTCAGGGAGGTTACGAGGGGCTGGCCGGTTGGATCAAAACGCATAAAGCTGTTGCAATCGATGGCTATGTAGGGAACGACTGGCAATTGATTCAGGGGCATTTGGCGGCTGCTTTCAAAGCGCAAAATACAGAAGTCATCTGGTGTGAAATGTCCGCATTCGTCAAACCTGCAGCGGAATTAAACGCGCTAGTTCAACCCTTCTTAGGAGGACTGAACGGCACTGAACCTTTATCTGTCTGGGGTACTAAATCTACTTTAACCTTAGCAGATTTCTATGATCTTGATAAGTTAAATGCAGTTAGGGTGCCAGCTATGGAAGAATCAGCAACTGTACCGGTATTCATTTTATATGGTATCGGATCCGGACTATACAGTGGGCAGAATAGTTCCTCCCAAGACTCAAATTTACCTATACTTTATATCGACCTACCTAAAAATGAGATCCAGTACCGGCTGAAGGCCGGTTCTGTTCTCAATCTTTGGTCAGATGAGGTAACAGATTATGCCATGATGTACAAAAGATCCTTTTTTGTGGACTGGGTGCTTCTGGATCGGCACCGGCAAACCATTAAGGACAGAATCAGCATTGTGGCGGATGGCCAGTGGTATGATACAATTCACTGGCTCCATTATAAGGATCTGGGTTCGGGGCTGGGTATGCTGGCACGCGGTCCGATCCGGCCCCGGCCCTGGTTTGCAGCTGGCGCCTGGGGGGGTGACTGGATGAGTACGCATTTTCCACAATTAAGCAAGAAGGAAGTCAACTATGCCTGGTCTTTCGAACTGATTGCACCGGAAAACGGGCTTGTTTTCGAAA
>DATJDF010000139.1:0-8838 GCA_035497555.1 Arachidicoccus sp.
CAGCCGGCCAAATATGAAAAAAGCCAATAGCAGAAAATAAGCAATGGCTGTTCCAATCCGAATGGATTTAGTGGTCTGGATATTTGCTTTTTTTACCCACCGGTAGGATAGCCGGATGAACCAATGTAAAAGAAAGGTCCCCACAATCAGGGTGAATAATATCCAGAAGACCGGGTAGGTTTCCATGACCATCCCAAAAGAAGTGCTACCTTCCTGAAGATAAATTAATATACTGGCGTTCAGACTGGACCCTAAATAGGCATAATAGGCAAAGCCTGCAATATAGAAGAAAACAAAAGAAAATGTGAAAATCCCCCAGTAGATAAAGCCGATTTTCTTCCCAATAGCGGATGTAAAGGGATGGAGCGGCCTAATCAGCGTCAGTAGAAAATAAATTAATGCGGCGACGCTGACGATGCGCAGATCGTAACGTAATCCCAGCCAGAAGGCACGGCCCATCGGGTGATCTATATCAAGGGCAGGTTTGGGGAATGCCATTACTTCTGCCAATCGAAGTATTGACATTAACGATAAAAAAAATATGCTAATTATCAATAACCATTGGATAGAACTTGGTATTTTTATGCGCTTCATCTATTTGAATTTGGCTCCAAAAGTAGTAAATTTTTAAACCTCCGCTGATAAATGCTTTTTTCCTATTTCCAAAGTTTTGATAATTATCTGTTTCTTAAAATAAATACGGTCTGGACAAGCCCGTTTCTGGATGCGGTAATTCCATGGTGGCGTGATAAGAACACCTGGATTCCTCTATATCTGTTCCTGTTACTATTCATTTTTATCAATTTTGGGAAAAAGGCATTGCCCTGGTTTTTGTTTGTTCTGGCCACAGCAGCCATAAGTGATCAAATCAGCAGTCACTTCCTGAAAGAATTTTTTGACCGGGTCCGGCCTTGCAATGATGTAGTAATGCAGTTAAAAGAGCGCCTGCTGGTTCGTCACCGACCCCAAAGTGGCAGCTTTCCTTCTTCCCATGCCTGTAATCATTTTGCCATTGGCCTGTTCTTTTTCCTCACCCTGAAAAAATATTTTGGTCGTTGGGTCTGGCTTTTCATCTTCTGGGCAGCAACGATCAGTTATGGGCAATTATATGTGGGGGTACATTATCCCACTGATGTTATTGGTGGTGCACTTATAGGATCCGCCATTGGTTGGGGAATGTACCTGCTGTTTTTGAAATACTTTAAAATGCCGGAACTGGCCCCTAAGACAGAACCGCAATTACCTGTTGCATGAAAATTCAATTATGGTCGGTCGGTAAGCAGCATGACGCTATGGTATTAAAAGGCGTTGAAGAATTTACCAAAAGACTTCAGAAATATTATACGACTGCCTGGCAGATTATCCCTCCGCCTAAAAATGCCGGTGTATTGCCGCATGAAGAATTATTAAAGCAGGAAGGAAAATTGATTTTAGCGCAGCTTCAACCGGATGATTACTTAGTTTTGCTGGATGAAAGGGGCGAGATGATCAGTTCTGTTGAGCTTGCAGCTTTTTTGCAGCAGCGGGCGACAGAAAGTACCCGAAAAATAGTGTTTCTTATTGGTGGGGCTTTTGGGGTAGATACCGTGGTCAGGCAAAGAGCGCAGTTCGTCTGGAGCTTTTCAAAACTTGTTTTTCCACATATGCTCGTCCGGTTTATATTGGCAGAACAGCTCTACCGGGCCTGTTCTATCAACCGGAATGAAAAGTATCATCATTTATAGAAAGAGAAATTAAAAAGTTGGCTTGCTGCTGACAAAATATTGCAAACTAAAAATTAGTTATGGAGCATATAACCGTTACACTTGTCATTGTTGCGATTACCTGTATCGTGTCGTTTACTGCTTTTTCAAAGCAGCAATATATTGACAGATTTATCTTTTATCCGCCGGCGATTAGCGAAAGTCGTCAATGGTATCGATTTTTCACCTGTGGGTTTATTCATGCAGATTTTGGGCATCTGGCCTTTAATATGTATGCGTTTTACACTTTTGGTGTCGTGGTTGAGGATGCCTTCGTATACCTTTTTGGAAAAGGGCTCGGTATGACCCTTTATTTACTTTTATATGTTTCTGCCCTGATGGTTTGTTTACTGCCTACTTATGTAAAGCATAAACATGATTATCAATACAGGAGCCTGGGTGCCTCAGGCGCGGTCTCAGCAATCGTTTTTGCCAGTATTTTACTGATGCCGACAGCAGAAATCGGGCTGATATTTATTCCATTTTTCAGGCTACCCGCCTTTATTTTTGGGTTTATCTACCTGGCCATTACCGCCTGGTTAGATCGCCGCGGTAGTTCAAGAATAAACCATTCCGCGCATCTGTATGGTGGATTGTATGGTATTATCTTCCTCATTCTCTCCTGCGGGATTTTCACTCACTTCTCTGTTTTAGAACAATTTATGTTGCAGGTACGCAGTTATTTTGGGTTTTAGTTAAATTTAATAGCGTGCAGGATTGATTACTGATTCAGGACTCCCGGTTGTACATAAAGGCGTTTTGAACTTTTTCCATTTGCAATTTTGGGTAATAATTAACCGCGGTAGGCGCGGCTATTAATAGTAACATGGACTGCGGTCCAATAAGCTGCCGGGTTTTGCTGATGAGTGTTTTACCGATGCCCTGATGCTGATAATCTTTGTGAACAGCAAGATCAGAAAGATAACAGGCGTAATTGAAATCCGTCAGACTTCTGGCAATTCCCACCAGTCTTTTTCCGTCCCAGGCACTGATAACCAGGTCAGAGTGCTCAAACATCTGCTGGATTCTTGCCCGGTCTTTGGTGGGCCGGTTGATGCCTGAACTGTCATAGACTTCAATAATCTGATCTATGCTAAGTGCTACATTTTCCTTAAAAACAATGGACATGACGCAGTATTTAATGATGTATTATATACCCAAAGTTAATTAAGGAGCCACGGTTTTAGCACTTTCAGCCGACTTTTTAAATAGATTAAGTTTGACTAACAAACAACTGTTACCTGGTTTTTTCGGTTGTTGAGGCTCTTTTTTTGACTTTCTTATATAATGCGAGTATTTTTGAAGCTCATTTATGTTGACAAAAAGAATCATTCCCTGCCTGGATATTAAAAATGGCCGAACCGTTAAGGGGGTTAATTTTGAAAGTCTGCGTGATGCAGGAGATCCGGTGGAACTGGGTAAATTTTATGCTGATCAGGGTGCGGATGAACTGGTGTTTTTGGATATTACCGCAACGATCGAAAAGCGCAAAACGCTTAGAGAACTGGTCAATAATATTTCCCATCATATCAATATTCCGTTTACGGTGGGGGGAGGTATAAGCTCTGTTGATGATGGTCGGGTACTGTTAGAAAATGGAGCCGACAAAACCTCCGTTAATACTGCCGCTTTTAAACGCCCGGCATTAATCCAGGAAATGGCCGCTGCATTCGGTAGTCAATGTGTCGTACTGGCCATTGATACCAAAAAGGAAGAAGATGGTAAATGGTATGTTTATCTGAATGGTGGCCGGCTCAAAACAGACATACTTTGTGAAGATTGGGCAAAACAAGGCGTTGAACTTGGTGCCGGTGAAATTCTGCTGACGTCCATGAATAATGACGGAACAAAACAGGGCTTTGCTTTGGATATTACAGAAAGCCTGGCCACTACGCTTCCGGTACCGGTTATCGCCAGCGGCGGCGGCGGCACGGTCCAGCATTTTATAGATGTGTTTAAAAATGCCAGGGCGGATGCAGCACTCGCAGCCAGCATTTTCCATTTTAAGGAAGTAGATATCCCGGATCTGAAACGACAATTAAACGCGGCGCACGTTCCTGTCCGGATCTAAGGGCTTTCCAATTACTCATTTACTAAATTATTATACATGAACATCGATTATTCAAAATATGCAGACGGTCTGGTCCCGGCAATTGTACAGGATTATAAAACCAAGAAGGTGCTGATGCTTGGTTTTATGAATGAGGAAGCTGTGGCAAAGACGCAGCAGCTGCAAAAAGTGACATTTTACAGTCGTTCAAAAAAAAGGCTATGGACAAAAGGAGAGGAAAGCGAAAACTATCTGCTGCTCAAGGATATGAAAGTGGACTGCGATCAGGATACTATTCTGATCAAGGCAGAGCCCTTGGGCCCTGTATGCCATACTGGTTCAGATACTTGCTGGAATGAAAAGAATGAATGTGAGAGCTTTTTGATTCAGCTGGAAGGTATCATCCAGCAGCGTAAGCAAAGTGGGGCAGAAAATTCCTACGTGGCAAGCTTGTTTAAAAAGGGCATTAATAAGATTGCCCAGAAGGTAGGCGAAGAAGCTGTTGAAGTGGTCATTGAAGCAAAGGATAATGATGAAAAACTCTTCTTAAATGAGAGTGCCGATTTATTATTTCACTACCTGATCCTGCTAAATGCAAAAGGATATGCACTGGAAGACGTAGTAGGAATACTGCGTGAGCGACATGCCACCAGCATTAAGTAACCAAAAATAGATGTACAGATCGAGGATTTGAAAAAAGGCAGATATGATGAAATTGAGTATCCGGACAGCAGTTTTTGCCATAATAACACTTCACACGCTATTTAGTAATACCAATGTGCGTGCACAAAATATGATGACAGAAATGAATGGTCTTCAGAACCTTGGTTGGTACAATCAGGCATTTAAGTCACTGGAAGACAGCGTCATGCATTACCAGGAAGCGATGAAACAACCGCAGATTCCGGCAGAAAAGCGCTTGGTTTTACAGCATTACCAAAGGGTACTGGATCGTTACCGTCAGAAATTACGGGCTTTTGTTACTAAGCATCACGAAACAGATACAGCTGCCAAAGCATTACTTATCAGTTGTTTTAGAGAAGTTGAAATCAATGCAGATTCCTTAAATGCGCTCTCTGCTTTACTTGAAGGGCCTGGGAAAACGAACGTATATGCGGGTTATCTGAAGCAGGAATTAGCTGGTCGGGAAAATAACCAGGTTGGGCGCGCAGTTTTGGATTTTACGATGCCGGATATCAATGGAAAGCAGGTTGCCTCCAGCACATTTAGGGGTAAATACTTACTGGTCAATTTTTGGGCAAGCTGGTGTGGGCCTTGCCGGGCAGAAATGCCGGAGCTCCTGGCAGTATACCATCAGTATGATAACCGTGCTTTGGAAGTGATGGCGGTGTCTGTCGACACAGATAAAAAGAGCTGGAAAAAGGCAGTAAATCAGGATCAGACAGACTGGATTAATGTTTTTGATTCACTCGCCTGGAATAGCCCTGTTGTGCGTGATTATGCCATTCACCGGATTCCACAAAATATTCTGATTGGTCCTGAAGGTAAAATTGTGGCTAAAAATATTTCTGCCACCGGGCTCTCGAAAATACTCAGCAAGTTTGTACCAAAATAAGTATAAAAACATAAATAAACGGGCAGCGCTGCCTTTATTGATGAAAAGCGGTGCCCAGCTTAACTCAATTAATGTCGATTCTAGCTGGAGAAGGGCAGAATAATCAATTTGCCTTATCTTCGCAATCCAAAAAATACAACCTTTAATATGTATCGTTCACATACCTGCGGTGAATTAACCCTCACAAATGTTAACCAGGAAGTCACTTTATCAGGGTGGGTGCAGACCATCCGTAAATTTGGATCCATCACTTTTGTAGACCTGCGTGACCGTTATGGCCTGACGCAATTGTTATTTGGGGAATCACTCAATGAACAGCTGGATAAGACAGCGTTAGGTCGGGAATTTGTGTTGCAGGTGCGAGGTATTGTGACCGAAAGAAGCAATAAGAATAAACAAATCCCTACAGGGGAGATCGAGTTACAAGTGCAGGAATTTAAGATACTGAATAAATCAGCTGTCCCTCCTTTTACCATCCAAGATGATACGGATGGCGGGGAAGATCTCAGGATGAAATACCGTTATTTGGATCTTAGAAGAAATGCGGTAAAAAAGAATATGGAATTACGCTATAATGTAAACCGGTCTGTGCGCAACTTTTTGCATGAACAGCAGTTTATGGATATAGAAACCCCGTTCCTGATTAAATCGACACCGGAAGGCGCCCGGGATTTTGTCGTTCCCTCCAGGATGAACGGCGGAGAGTTTTATGCATTACCACAGTCTCCACAGACTTTTAAGCAACTTCTGATGATCAGTGGTTACGATCGCTATTACCAGATTGTCAAATGTTTCAGGGATGAAGATCTTAGAGCGGATCGCCAACCGGAATTCACACAAATTGACTGTGAAATGGCTTTCGTGGAGCAGGAGGATATATTACAATTATTTGAACAATTGATCAAGCAGGTTTTTAAGGATGTTCGTGGAATCGATTATACTGCGGAGGTTGAAAGAATGAGCTGGTCAGAAGCCATGTGGAAATATGGTAACGATAAACCGGATATCCGCTTTGGGATGCCACTGGCCAATCTGAAGTTCCCGGCTTATACTTTTGCTGACCACATCGTTCCATCTGAACTATTTGACGGTGTTGACTTTAAAGTTTTTAATGAAGCAGAAACCGTCGTTGCCATTGCAGTCCCGGGAGCGGCTGCCTATACGCGCAAGCAGATCGATGAATTAACGGACTGGGTAAAAAGGCCGCAAATCGGTATGCAGGGACTGGTTAATATCCGCTGTCTAGAAGACGGTACTTATAAGAGCAGCGTCGATAAATTCTTTGATAGTGAAAGGCTCGGCAGGATTGCCAGCCTGGCAAAAGCCGAGGCGGGTGATTTGATTTTAATATTGGCAGGTAAGGAAGAGTTAACCCGCAAAGCGATCAGTGAACTGCGTCTGGAGATCGGTAAAAGACTGGGACTCAGAAAAGAAAATGAGTTTAAATTGCTTTGGGTACTGGACTTCCCACTTTTTGAATATGCACCAGAAGATAATAGATGGATCGCCAAACACCATCCATTTACTTCGCCCAAACCAGAAGATATTGAGGTCATGATCCAAAATGATCCCCGCATTGCGGATCCGGACAAATATTTGGAGCATCCTTACGCTGGGATTAAGGCCAACGCATACGACATGGTATTAAATGGTAATGAGATAGGTGGCGGGTCTATCCGTATATTCCAGCGGGAATTACAACAAAAAATGTTTGCGGCGCTGGGGATGAGTGAGCAGGAAGCAAAAGATAAATTCGGATTTTTACTCGGCGCATTTGAATACGGTGCACCGCCGCATGGCGGCCTGGCCTTTGGGTTGGATCGTTTGTGTGCTATTTTGGGTGGCAGCGAAAGCATCCGTGATTTCATCGCTTTCCCTAAAAATAATAGTGGCCGGGATGTTATGATTGACGCACCTAGTGCCATTGATCAAAAGCAGCTGGATGAATTACAGCTCAGCATTCATCGGCCTTAATTCGTTCAATAAAAAATAGTAAACAAGCCCGGTACAGCGTTATGTTGTTTCTGGGCTTGTTTTTGTTTGAATATCCTTCGTTTAGCTCATCCTATTGTTTTTTAATATTTAGAAGCTGGCATGATTTCATTACTCCACACTGAGCTGGTCGCTCCAAAGAATGTTTGCTAAATTGAGTTCCCCGTTTTAGCGGTGGCTAGATTATATCTACGCTTAATGTTTTTGCAATAATTTTTTTTACCTCCAGTTGAGTTGAGGTCAATTATATAAGTATTTAATTTCACGTTACTCTTTGTCCCCTTCCATTTTGAATAGAAATTAGTCAAATATTCATTGTTCTCTTCAAGCTGCATTGAATTCAAAATAGTTTCATCTGAAACAATGCCAATATTCAAGGACATCTCCGCCGAATAAATATCTTCAAAAACAAAAGTTGTTCTGCCTTTTTCTTCAGGCCATTTTATTTCAAATATCATAGTATCCTTAATTCCTGGATTATTCCCGTCAATTTGTATGTTTTTTATTATGGCATCGTGCCAAAAAAAGTCATTATAATTCATTTTTTTATGTTTTTAAGTGTACTATCAAGGGTAATTTTCTGTCATATGTTCACTACTTCTGTTTATATGATAATGACTAAACTTGGGACCTTGCCTCCCTGTTTTTGCCGGGTCAATCCGTTGCTTTTAGACAAATTTTCCATTTTCCATATTGCCATAAAATGAATGATAGCAAACATAGCAGCAATAATTATCTCCAAAAAGTTTCGTCAAAGGATAAATATTTAGAGACTTTTTAGGTTGTCTAAAAAGGTTAATACTTCTTCTGAAGATGAGAAATTAAACCCTTTTAAATATCTATTTTGAATGACTTGTCTCATATTATTTCCCGAGCAATAATTTAACAGTTATCAATTTATTCTCTTCCTAAATACGTTCTACTGTATTTCCGCCTCTATTGACAAAGACCCTCTGACCAACTCAACCATTGGTTTATGCATTTTGGATTTCTAATAAGCTCCTTTAAAATATTTATTTCATCAACCTGATTATACATTTCAAAATATCACATTTCTTTTAGCAAAGAATAAATTGAAATATTTTCAAGACTATAAAACTTCTCAGGGAGATTAACAATACTGTTAATTAAAGTTTCTGTATTCATTTTAGGTTATTTTATTAGTTGAGTACGCACCTTAAACTTTGTTTATATCTAAAATTGGATTAGATAAAATAATTTTGTCGCTCCGCATTATCGTCCTGTTCAAAAACTTGGTATTTGCACCCCTTTGTTCCACAGCACTCATCTTGTTCCAAATCTTTGAAGGAATGCTGAATCTTTTTGCCCCTAACTCTCCTGCAAGGTTTATGTAGTCGGGATATTTACTTAATACAGATAGTCCCCTTTAGCGGTAACTACTTCCCTTACACCCAAAAAACCACTGTTTGCAGCATTTGTATTCGCCACAAAAAATAGCATCAACGATACGAGGTACG
>DATJDF010000140.1:0-6608 GCA_035497555.1 Arachidicoccus sp.
TTTTCTGCCAATACGTTATTTCCTTTACAGTCGTCAGGTCACGGCTGCCTTCCGTGTTGATAAAATCCAGTCGATTCGCAATTTGACGATCTATGAGTTTTTGTCCAAGTGCAAAATATAATTGAAAGCTCAGGTTAAAGCCCGCATATCTGAAATCATTGCTAAATCCACCCGCTATGGTCGGTAAGGAATGTCCTTCTATTACCTTATCGTCATCATTAATATCATAATCTCCATTTAGATCAGCCCAATTCGGATCTCCGGCGTTCAATAATAAACCACTGAAGGATTGCCGCACACCTGACTTGGGGTTCACCGGAATTTTAGATGCATCATCATAGATGCCATTGTTTTGTAATACCCAAAAGCCATCAACAGCCTTTCCAATTTCCAACTTCCTGTCTCCGATAACGATGGATTGCAGGCCGTCCGGCAAAGCCGTCAGTCTATTCTTATTGAGTCCCAGGTTGAAGTTAGTTGTCCAGTTAAATCCATTTTCTGCGGCCTGTTGAATGAGCTTGCCAGTCAAGCTTAAATCCAGTCCTTTATTATTTACGGTCATGCCATTTTTGTAAGCCGAAGTATATCCGAGCTCTTTAGGCACTGGCACAGGCAATAGTTGGTTTTTGTTATCCTCATTATAGATATCTACGGAAAGCAAAATTCGGTTGTTCACAAAACCCAAATCAACGCCAAGGTTCATTTTGTCGGACTTCTGCCAGCCAATGCCGTATCCAGCCCAGCCCTGCGTATAAGGTCGGGAAGAAGCAGCGATACCTACATAAGATCCTATGGCTGGATCAGCTGGCCAGCTCGCATCTATGACATAACGGGGGCCTTTGCTAAAAATATCTGTCTGATATGGCACGCCAAAACTACCATAGGACGCGCGCACTTCAAAATTAGTCAGTGTTGATGATGCAGGCATAAGGCTTTTATGCGCATCCCAGGAGAGATTAAAAATGGGTGAGGTAATCCAACGCTGGTCTTGCTGAATATTAGAGGATCCATCTCTTCTGACCAGTGCGGTTAATTTCAGGTAATCTTTATAGCTATAGTTCACCTGTCCATAAAATGAGGCCAGTCGCTGATTCAATTTGGCAGAAAAAGGAAAGTACTGCATATTAAAAATGGATACATAATCACCGCCATCATTGATTTTTGTCGTTCTGAATTTTATAAAATTATTCGGCGTATTATAACCAAAAGCGTAATCGTATTTATTGATATCTGCCTGGTAAGATTGTCCAACTTCAAAATCAATGGCATTATCCTCACCTACCGGGTAGGTATAGGACGCCGAATTATTAACCATCAGGCGTTGGTTGTACCCAAAATAACTGGATACAAAATTATTCCCGCTGAGTAATTGCGTTGGCCAAAATGCATCTCTTAACCCTTCGTTATAATCTACTGAAAGTTTAGATAAGAAGGAAAAATTTGAAAGTTTCGCGCCGACGGAAAAATACCCTTGAATACTATTAACAAGGTTGTCATCAATAGCCTCATCGAACTCATGTAAATAGTTGCCATAGACGTTCTTGCTCGGTGGAAGCGGGCTGGTTAAATCAGGCGTATACCTCACTTCCGCCAGGCGGTCTCTTATATTTCGGTTTCTATCCCGATCCAGGCGGTTCGCATTAATCATGCTGGATACCGTCAGCCATTTCAATGGCGACATATTGATAAAAAATGCTAGCCCGTACCGATTAAGTGCAGCTCCATCCTGGCCGGAAACGCTCCGGGTGTTATTTACCTGAAATCTGAAGTTCGCCCTTGGGGAACCACCAGTCAGACTCATATTGATAGCGTAAAACGGTTTATTTTTGAAATAAATATCAGTCCAGTCTGCCGCACCATAATATTCCTGGTCCGTTGAGTCTCTCAGGTAAACAGGGTAATTGATGATATCAGTAGCAGTGGCATATTTTTCATAGTAGGGTTGCCGTAATGCATTTTCATATGAGGCATTGACGGGTGTAATTTTTGGAGATTGCACCATACCAAAATATGCATCAATCGAAATCTGTTTTTCTCCGGACTTTGCATTTTTAGTGGTCACCCAAATGGCGCCGTTAGCAGCAATTGGTCCTAATTTTGCGAGCGTACCGGGATCTTTTAGCACTTCTATACTCTCGATGTTATTCGGATCAATAGTCGACAACAAATTCGTTGCAGGGCCAATAAGATTAAAATCAGTGCTTTGAACACTGAGTGCCATTGGGTTTGTCTGAATCAACGGAATCCCGTTTAAAAAAACGGCTGGTTGCTGTGCATATAAATCTTTTTTCGACAGCATCGGCCCTTTCAATCCATGAACAAACATAAATTGTTCACTACCTGGCTCACCTGAAGATTCCTGAACAAAAACACCCCCAAGATTTCCTTTCACCATTTGCTGTACAGAAACATAGGGAAGTTGATTGATAACGGCCGTATCCACCATGCTTCTATAGGGATTAGAACCTGCGAGTTCATTCACAAATTTGGTCTGATTGGTCAGGGCCATAAGGGAATCGACATTACCAGAGGCCGAATCCTTTTGCTGGTCAAACAGCTCCAGCGCTTTCGACCTTACCGTGGTATCCTGACCATGCAGATGTACCTGACAGGCAAATACAACCAGCATTATGAGCAACATATGTTTTTTCTTATTCATTACAGCGATATACGTTTTTTTTACCATTTGTAAAATGACTTTGAATAATGAAATTCTTCTCAGTGAATTATAAAACAAAGTTTTAGTTTAATATTAATACTATAATTAATATATTAATTATATCTCATTAGATAATTACAAAAAATTCAGTTTCGATTTAAGGTCAGTATCTAAGCAATAGTTAATACCCGTCCACCAATAAATCAACGAACTGTTAAACAAAGAAAGCAGAAATAATCAGAAATAAACAATTATGTGTTGCGTCAAATTTCTGAAAGTACTATAAACAGTAGACATCAATCGTTTGCGTATTTTTTAATTCATAGTCAAAAAATCGAATAAATGGCCCAAATAATTGTTAGTTTTTAATAATTAACTTAAATTTTGCCTAAATCTGTTAATATTCGTTTTTACGCCTCTGCGCGTTTCAATCAAAAATATGCTATACATGTTTTCACCCGTATTTTCTCTCGTAAACCTGGGCCAATAAGTATTTTTAGGGATAACATAGGATTATATAGTATTTTATACTATTTCTATTTGTATAATTAAAGGCTGATTTCTAAAAATAATAGATATTATTTTATTACAAATTGATCCGGTTCTAAGCATATGTGAAAGCCCCGGCAACGCTTTGGTACTGAACTACTACAGGACTCAGCAATCCTAATTAAATTCAGCTGAAACTTGTCAACTAAATTATTACTCAGATATTTGTAATATAACAAATGGGGAGGATGGTGCACATAGAAAAGCACCCATCAGTTTAAAACTGATGGGTGCTTTTCTATCTCTCAGAAGCCTTTTAGACTATGTTATAGCCTACCTTCTATTTTTAAATATTTACTATTTAAATTGTGGGGCTAAACCCTTCACAATTTCAACCATTTTCTGGATACCATCTTCAGGAAGGTTACCCTTCTTAAACTCAGCAAGTACGCCTGGCAGTTTACTTTCCATTTCCAGGAAGAATTGCGCTTCAAATGCTTTTACATTCTTCACGGCAACGTCTCTTAATAAACCTTGTGATCCTAAATAGATGATCGCAACTTGTTTTTCAACCGATAATGGCGAAAACTGCGGCTGCTTAAGGATTTCCACGTTACGTGCACCCTTATCCAAAACTAATTTAGTCGCTGCATCCAAGTCTCCTCCAAATTTAGAGAAAGCTTCCATTTCCCGGTAAAGTGCCTGATCCAGTTTTAAGGTACCAGAAACTTTCTTCATGGATTTAATCTGTGCATTACCCCCTACCCGACTAACGGAGATACCTACGTTAATAGCTGGACGAATACCGGCGTTAAACAAGTTACCTTCCAGGAAAATCTGGCCATCCGTAATAGAAATTACGTTTGTAGGAATATAAGCAGATACGTCACCTGCCTGCGTTTCAATAATTGGAAGTGCAGTAAGGGAACCACCACCTTTTACAAGATGTTTAATAGAATCAGGTAAGTCATTCATGTTCTTAACCACATCCTGGTTCGAAATCACCTTGGCCGCACGTTCAAGTAAACGACTATGTAAGTAGAATACGTCACCTGGATAAGCTTCACGGCCTGGTGGACGACGAAGCAATAGAGAAACCTCACGATAGGCAACTGCTTGTTTAGACAAATCATCATAAACAATCAGTGCCGGACGCCCCGTATCGCGGAAAAACTCTCCAATAGCCGCGCCAGCAAATGGTGCGTAGAACTGTTGAGGAGCCGGATCGGAAGCAGAAGCCGCAACAATGGTTGTGTATGCCATAGCGCCGTTGTCTTCCAGTGTTTTCATCACACCTGCAATGGTAGATGCTTTCTGTCCGATCGCAACATAAATACAATATACAGGATTCCCTGCGGCGTAAAATTCTTTCTGATTGATGATCGTATCCACACAGATGGCTGTTTTACCGGTCTGGCGGTCACCGATGACAAGCTCTCTTTGGCCACGGCCAATGGGAATCATCGCATCAATGGCTTTAATACCTGTCTGTAATGGTTCTTTTACCGGCTCACGGAAGATAACGCCAGGTGCTTTTCTTTCCAGTGGCATTTCATACAACTCTCCAGTAATTGGACCTTTGCCGTCAATAGGTTCGCCGAGCATGTTAATAACACGACCTACCAGGCCTTCACCAACTTTAATAGAAGCAATGCTACCGGTACGACGTACTTTTGCACCTTCTTTAATGCCGGTACTTGAACCCATCAATACCACCCCAACATTGTCTTCTTCAAGGTTAAGTGCGATTGCCTTGGTACCAGTTTCAAACTCTACCAATTCACCTGAACGAACATTATTAAGGCCGTAGACACGAGCGATACCATCACCTACTTGCAAAACAGTACCAACTTCTTCCAAATCAGCAGAACTATTAAAGTTGCTTAATTGCTGCCTTAATATCGCCGATATTTCATCTGGTTTAATTTCTGCCATCTTATTTTAAATTTTTCTTCCGTTTGATAACGAAAAAGGATTTGTGATTTTAATTTTTAAATTTACTTATCGAATATTCTGAACGTAGACGTTTTTCTCAAATTGCCGTTTTATATCCTGTAGATCACGTGCGATGCTCGCGTCTATCAAATTATTATTGTATTCAAGAACGAAACCTCCGATAAGATCTTCATTGACTTCTGTTTCCATCTTAATGTTTTCAAACCCAGCATCTAACTTCAATTTCTGAAGAATCTCCTGTTTTAAATTTTCACTCAATGGTTCAGCAGTGGTGACTTTGACACAGTTAATATTCTTGCGTAAATTATATTCAGTAATAAAAGCATCTGCGATTTCAGGGAGAAAACCCTCTCTGCCTTTTTTAATTAAAAGGGTATTGAATGCAGTTGTCGTATCTGTTATATTTCCTTTTGTAATTTCAGCCAATATGCTTTGCTTTTTGTCAGCAAAGACGACTGGACTTTTAAGCAACTGTACAAATTCACGACTTGCTTTGCAAATTGCTTTAAGGTATTCCATATCAGCATACACCTGCTCGAATTGGCCCTTTTCCTCTGCCAGATCTGCCAGGCTTTTTGCATAAACTGCGGCTAAACGTGGATTGTGCATATTAATTAATTAGGGTAAGTTAAACTAAATTGAACGCTGGTTTACTTTGTACTGTTAATTTAATTTTACACTACCAACAAGATCAGCGATCAGTGCTTCCTGTTCCCCTTTGTTGGCCAATTGTTTGCGTAAAACCTTTTCTGCTACTTCAATAACCAGGTTACCAACCTGATTCTTTACTTCAGTCAACGCAGCATTTTTTTGCTGGTTGATAGCAGCCTGGGCATCCGCAACAATTCTTTCATATTCGGATTTTGCCTTATTCTGCGAATCAGCAATCAGTTTTTCAGCATTATCTTTTGCTTCCTTTAGCATCAGACTGCGTTCTTCTCTCGCCTTTTGCAGTAAAGTTTCATTTTCACTCTTAAGGCTGGCCATTTCAAGACGTGCTTTTTCAGCTGTTGCCAGGCTATTGGCAATAGTAGACTCACGCTCAGAAAGGGAATTAAGAATTGGCTTCCAAGCAAATTTGCCCAGTATAAATAACACCAATAAGAAAGCGATCAGTGTCCAAAAGAATAATCCGAAATCGGGGGTAAGAAGTCCCATTTTTTATTTGATTTATTATCTAACAATAATTTTAAACAAAGAAAACCGCGTTTTAGCCCTGTGCGTCCAACGCGGTTCAAAGTACCTCTAAAGTACGATTGCAAGGATACCGGCAATTACACCCAGGAAGGCAACACCTTCAACCAGGGCAGCTGCAAGAATCATGTTCGCACGGATATCACCAGAAGCTTCTGGTTGACGAGCGATAGCTTCTACAGCACCTTTACCAATTTGTCCGATACCTACCCCAGCACCTAAGGCAGCAACACCTGCGCCAATAGCTCCGAGACCTTTAGCCATTCCTGCGGCTTCTGCAATTACAGTGTTTAATACTGACATTGTTTAT
>DATJDF010000141.1:0-1653 GCA_035497555.1 Arachidicoccus sp.
GCGAATAAAAAATACCGCCACAGTTGCAGCGGTATAAGAACAACTTTCGGTATAAAGGTCACCGTCAGTCGCATTCGGCAGCACAAAAATAATGCACAATTAAATCAAATTATTAACTTCGTAAAAATTGTCCGATTTAAAAGTGGCCTAACCAGCGATTAGTGTATAAGTTATGATAGTTATATAAACCTGGGTATTACTGCATTTTCAGAATAGCCCAAAAAAATTATTTTAAAATTGGCTATTATAAAAATAAAAAGTTTTTACTCAGAGATTAACGCTCGATTGCGTATCATTTTCATTCTTCAATCAACAAAGATTGAAAATTAATGTTAATATTTTGATTAAATTACAACGTTTTATCCAAATTAACTTACAAATAATAACTTTTTTAAAACTAGCGCCATGATTCAACCTAAAAATATCATAACAACGGCTTTTATAGCTTCGACCTTATTATTTGCGTGTAACAAAGAAAACTCCTTCAAATCAAAAGATATAATAGGAACTTGGAAATGGCTTGCAACTTACACAAGCAATCCTTCAGATCCCGGCAATCCTGCTACTCCAGAAAATACAGATAGCACTATAACCCTACATCTGGCTTCTGATAAAACCTGGAAATCAATCATAAATAACACAAGCGATTCCGGTACCTATACTACAGGTAATGGGACATATTTACCCGCCGAGGGAGCTGTTAAATTTAGCTATGACAGTATAGTCTTTTATAAAAATAATAAAAAAATCGACTGGCAGGCCTTTCGCATTATACAAAATGATACATTAGTCATGAGCAAAGACTTTGCAGGCATAGTCGGCTCTGGAACTAAATATTGGGTAAAACTATAAAAGTACCAAAATTATGTGGGTAAATTTTTTTTACAACAAATAAAAAATGTCCGAACTCAAAAGTCTCCCTAAATTACTTCTCTCATTATTGAGGCCATTTTTTATTATTGACCTTAATATTTTCCAATTTCAAATTTTTGATAAAATCCGGCTTGCTATAATTTTTATTCGGGGATTCAATATTCAAATTTTCCAAAGTAAAATCTGAAAGAGTGTATTGAGCAGAAGGCTCTATATGGAGGAAAGTGTTACATTTTACATTACAATTGCGAATCGTAAGATATTTGACAGAAGAATAGGGTTTAGGCTGTCCTTTCAAATCAAAAAATTGGGTCCAGCCAGCTATCTCAAAAAACTTATTTGCAACTCCTTCAATACCCTCAACAAGAATATACTCATGTTTTTGTGGCGTATCTGGTCGCATTTTTAGATGCAAGACATTGGCACCTTTAACGATACAGTTTCGCAAAATTACATTACGCGTAAATACTGATTCACTGCCCAGTGTCAGAGACGGACAGTTGACGAAAGTACTATTCTCAATAATAATATTTTTGTTTGGGCCGTTATTAGGATCCTTGTCAGCAGTTGGCCCTTTGCCACCTTTTAAGCAAACTCCATCATCATTTACAGAGATGTAGCAATTTCTGATTAATACATTCTGACAAACATCCAGGTCGATCCCGTCGGAGCTAGGAGCCCTTACATCATACCCATTATTGGTACCTGCCTGAATACGGACACCAAGTATTTTCACATTTTCGCATTTATAATAATGAGAAGTCCAAAAAGGCGAATTGA
>DATJDF010000142.1:0-3884 GCA_035497555.1 Arachidicoccus sp.
GTTTTCACCAAAGCTAATTCGACTGACTGACCTGCTTTTAAGGAATACAGCAGCACCGCTTCATCCCAGCTGCCGTCCTGATCCAGGTCATCAAACTGAAGGGTTAACGGTCGATTTTCTTGAAATACCTGGATATAAGCCTGGTTCAATGGACCGGTTTTTTGTTCTATTTCAGCACGTGTCAGTACAATCAGCGCGTCTGACTGATCCACTTTTGATGGATTAGTCAGGGTAACCCAATGCTCCGTTTTTGCACCTGCGCAACCAAGCAACAAACCAGCTGTCAGTAACAGCAGCACACGGCCGAAAACTGTAACCATGATGATAACGATTTTTTAATGAGTGATCAATTTATGACAGATACATATCAATATAGTGGCTGCAGGGTCAACTTTAGTGCAGCTGTTATTGAAGAGTTATCTCAAGTTATTGATATCCACCATATCCATATCTGAATAAGTATAATTTTCTCCGGCCATACCCCAGACAAAGCCGTAATTAGAGGTTCCGCAACCTGCATGTACTGACCATGGAGCAGAAAGTATTGCCTCATTGTTGTTCACCACCAAATGACGCGTCTCCGTAGGCTCACCCATCAGATGTAAGACCCGTTGATCCTTAGGTACATCAAAGTAAAAATAAGCTTCCATCCGGCGTGTATGTGTGTGTGCCGGCATGGTGTTCCAGACACTACCTGTGGCAAGAATGGTAAGCCCCATCACCAACTGGCAACTCTTGATGCCATCAGCATGGATATAACGATAAATGGTTCTTTTATTGGAGGTTTCCAGACTGCCGGTTTCTGTTGGAAAGGCATCTTCTTTTGCATATTTTGTAATAGGATACTGTGTGTGTGCAGGTGCAGACAACATATAAAATATGGCAGGCTGATTTTTATCTGTAGAAGCAAAAGAAACCGATTTAGTATCCTTGCCGATATAAAGGCAATCCAATTTGCCCAGTTCATATGCTTTCCCGTCCGCCTCAATGGTTCCCGCACCACCCAGATTCACAATCCCCAATTCTCTGCGCTGCAGGAAAAAATCAGCTTTTAATTCCTCTTCGTTTTCCAGTTGAACTTTCTTATCCACGGGCGAAACGCCGCCAACGATTACACGGTCGTAATGACTGTACACCAAGGTCAAAATATCCTTCTGAACTAGTTTTTCAATCAGGAAATTTTCCCTTAATTCCTTTGTATCCATTGCCTTGGTCTCTTTCGGACTGCTTTGAAATCTGATTTCCATTATTTATTTTTTTTAGTGAAATTTATAATTGTGTATTTATTATTTTATAAAAACTACCTGGCCATCCAGCCACCATCGACATTGAGCAGTGTTCCGGTCACATAGTCTGCTGCGCTGCTGGCTAAATAAACCACGGCGCCTTTTAAATCATCTGCAGCACCCCAACGACCAGATGGGATTCTTTCCAGGATGGCTTTAGACCGGGCAGCATCCGCCATTAAATTTTTTGTATTGTCCGTTGCAATATAACCTGGCGCAATTCCATTGACCTGAACTCCCTTAGCAGACCATTCATTGGCCAGCGCCTTAACCAACCCTGCCACAGCGGATTTACTGGAAGTGTATCCCGGGACATTAATCCCACCCTGGTAAGAAAGCATAGAACAGGTAAATATAATTTTACCACTTCCACGGCTTATCATTTCTTTCCCAAATTCCCTAGCCAGGACAAAAGGTGTATCCAGATTGACAGCCATCACTTTATCCCAATATTCATCCGGGTGACTCGCGGCGGGTTCCCGCATAATTGTACCTGCATTATTCACAAGAATATCGACTTGCTTAAAATCTGCTTTTACAGCCCGGATAAAATCATAAACAGATTCTCTTGAAGAAAAGTCTGCAGTATATTTTTTGAATTTTCGCCCGAGCGCCGTCACGGTCTTCTCCGTTTCTGACCCTTCTGGGAAACTGGAAGAAACACCTATAATGTCCGCACCCGCTTCTGCCAGCGCAACAGCCATCGCCTGGCCAATGCCTTTATTGGAGCCGGTTACCAGTGCCGTTTTCCCTTCCAGACTAAATAACGAAAGAATATTTGCCATCATCTATAATTTTAATTTGTTTAAAAATGTGATTTGTTTAAAAGTTAATCAAATATGTGTATTCACTTGCTCAGTGGGCAGTCCAGCCGGATCCGTCCCGCTCAACATTTCCAGTTCAATTACAAAGGGCGCACCAAAGACTGTCTGATCCAGGTGCACAAAACTTGCTCCACCATCCAAAGCTTCGACTGTCAATGTTTTTTTGCCTGCCAGTAAACGAGCAGCCTTCACATTTGAACCTTTAGCGGGTTTTATCCGAAGTGTCCCGGAAACAGGAACATTAAACACGATCATATACACTTTGTTCCCATCACCGCTTCTGGTATAATAGCCCCAATCCTGTTTTTCCCAACCTGCATAACCGCAACCGTAAATTGCCTCACTATTGACAGACATCCATTTGCCTACGGCATTTGCCGCCGCCAATTCTTTGTTTCTGAATTGACCATTCCCTTTCGGACCAAAGTTGATCACAAAGTTGCCATCCAGTGAAACGCAGTTCGCCAACATCTCGATAAGTTCGACCGGGGTCTTCCAATGCCCCATCCATTTTTTTGCATATCCCCATCCATTCTCAGGAATCGTCATTACACAGTCCCAGTCGTTGCCATGGGTTGCTGCGTAATCTTTAGGGATCTTTCTTTCCCAGCCCTGTTCATAATCACCCATTAAGTGCCCGGCTGCGTCAAAATGCCGGTTTCCAAATTCATCTGCACGAAGGCGGCTGCCTATAATGAGTCCCGGGTGAAGTATCTTTAGATACTGCTCCAGACTGTCCGTAAAAGCACCACTTTTCTTCCAGCTATTATCCCAGGTGCCGTCAAACCATAAGCCTTTCGTCTTAGGATAATCCGTCAATAATTCAGTCAGCTGGCCTTTGGTGAAAACTTTAAAGCGATCAAAGGAGACGCTATCCGCCTTTGTTTTCAGGTCATAGCGCCAGTCTGGGTTATGCCAGTCCATAATGGAGAAATACAGGTATACATCAATACCTGCCTTATCAAAAGCTGCCACGAGTGGTCCAATCATATCTTTTTTAAAGGGTGTCTCTGCGACCGTATAATCGGTTAATTTACTTGGCCACAGACAGAAGCCATCATGATGCTTGGTCGTAATTGTCACGTACTTGACACCCATCTGTTTTGCCATCTGAGCCCAGGCCTCAGGATCAAAATCTTTCGGATTAAAATCTTTATACAAATTATCGTAGACATCATGAGGTAACTGATCCCAGGAGCGGATCCATTCAGCCGCACCTGCGTAGTGTTTTCCATTATAAGCCCCGCCTAATAGCGAATAAAGCCCAAAATGAATAAATTCACCGAGGCCATAATCCCGCCAGCGTGCCATAGCTGCATCCTTACGCTTGCCCTCACGGTGGGCACCATGTTTTAAATTGACTGCATTTTCTTTTGCGGTTTTGTTTCGACCACCATCTGACCATTGCGCTTTTGCAAGCGCAAAAATGAATAAAAAAACAACACTAAATAAGACCGCCTTTTTACAGCCCATATTTTATTTTTTCTTAAAAGGTAAATCCATTTAAAAGACCAGGGACTTAATTTTCTAATGAAGATTAAATGAGTATAATTAATATTTTATAAGTCCATCTATCTGCAAACTTGCCCTGATAATAGCTTTGATAACGTTTTCATTTCATTTCTGAAAAAGGCAGTACCGCATTTTAATGAGCCGTCCAGCACCTTAATAATCCACGTGATAATCCTTGTAAAACGACTTCCCGCTCCAGGCTGCCTTGGCTGTCCAGTCGGCCGGAGGCCTTGTCCAGAAAGGATGATTTGCAGGGAGTCCC
>DATJDF010000143.1:0-8497 GCA_035497555.1 Arachidicoccus sp.
GAGGGAATCACCGCTGACAGTTCCTTCTAAATAACGATCGTCACCAAAGGGTGTCAATACAGATCCAGTGATCCGGGATCCTTTTTGAGTAAATTCAGCAATGGCAGGAGAAGTTTTCCCTGACCGGCTACTAAAAGTTACCTGCCATTTGCCGGTTAAATCTGCCGACGGCTTCCCTTGACTGGCAATGAAACGATCGGGATATTTCGCAGTGGCAGTAAATGGAATCTGGATATCATGTGCGGAGGAAGCACGCTGCCAAACGCCGCTCAGGCTATCGGGGCGCACCACTTTCAACCGAAAGCCTGATTCAAATACAGGCATGGCGATTATTATAGAATCTCCTTTAATTTGAACGTCAGGGACACGCATTTCTTCCGCACCATTCACAACATAAAACACCAGATGCCCTGCTTCTTCAGCGGTGCGTAAATTAAAGATGATGCCATTTCCATCAGGGCGCTCTATGTTTGCCCGCCAAAAGGCTGACTGAATATGGCTTTGAGCCCAAAGGCACTGGTTAAACAGCGCCACAAATAGAAATAAGATAAATGTTTTCATTTTGCTTAGTTGAATTATAATGTTATTACAGGGGCAAAGTTAATCTAGTTGAACTAATTTTTAAATTTTTAGTCTACATATTTTGTAGACTTCAAATCGAGCCTTATCTTTGCGGCCGGCCAGGACAACCGGCCAGTACAAAAATGGAAAACTACGGAAGAAATAAGGAACATTTAGTAATCATCATCACGACCTCCTACTATTGTAGCGGCGCTTAAGTATAATACAGGTATCTCTGGTTAACAATTGTTCGTACATAGACGGACAATTACCCGTGGAATTTATTACCTATTGAACAGAGTGTACGAACAATACGTTTTACTTAGTTTAACGCAAACAGCTGTTTTTATCAAGGAAACGCTGAGCATTATGTATTGGTATAATAGAATCTCATCATTTATCGACAAATCCAAAATCATGAAAAAGAATCATTTTCTGTTACTGCTGCTTTTGCTGGCGGGCCTTTCCCTGCACGCACAGACGACGCAGATCAAAGGCCAGGTGCTTGCCGGAGAATCGGAGCAACCGCTTTCCGGCGTCAGTATCCGGGTAACAGGAGGTAAGGCGACACTCTCCTCCAACCTGGGTAATTTTACGATTGAAGCTAACACTGGCGATACACTGACTTTTACCTATATTGGTTATGAACCTCAGCAGACAGTGATCTCTGACCCCGCTGCACCCCTAAAAATCACCCTTACACAGTATGTTGGTGAATTAAATGAAGTAGTTGTAACTGCACTTGGTATTTCCAAAGAAAAGAAATCACTGGGTTATTCCGTGCAGGAATTAGGCTCATCCGAACTGAATACCACTAAATCGCCCAACCTGGTAAATGACCTTTCTGGTAAGATAGCTGGTGTACGCGTCACCAATTCCCAGGGTGATATGGGATCTTCCAGAATCGTCATTCGGGGAGAAACCTCCATTTCGGGCAATAATCAACCCTTATTTGTAGTGGATGGTGTACCCGTGGATAATTCTCAGCTAGGCGCCGGTGGTTCAAGAGATTATGCCAATGCGATTGCTGACATCAATTCTGAGGACATAGAATCCGTAAGCGTATTAAAAGGTCCGAATGCAGCAGCACTTTACGGCAGTCGCGCCGCCCATGGTGTTATCCTGATAAAGACCAAATCCGGAAAAGCAAAAAAAGGGCTTGGCATTACGCTCAACTCCAGCAATACATTTAGCAGTCTGCTTGTATTGCCTAAATATCAGAATGTATTTGGTCAGGGTGGTAACGGTCAGTTCAGTTATGTGGATGGCAACGGTGCAGGCTTAAATGATAATGTGGATGAAAGCTGGGGGCCCCGTATGGAAGGTCAGCTTATTCCTCAATTCGGCTCCAACGGTAAAGCAGTTCCTTTTATTCCACATCCGGATAATGTGAAGGACTTCTTCAATACCGGTTTCTCTACCGATAACGGTGTGTCTGTTGCGGACGCCGGTGATAAATACAATTACAGAGTCTCTTTTAACGACGGGCATCAGACAGGCGTTATTCCTAATTCAAAAGTGAATAAAAGAAATGTATCTATCAATTCTTCTTTCAAAATAACAGATAAACTGACGCTAACTGCAGTTGCTAATTACATGATTACGGCTGCTCCGAACCTACCCGGTATCGCCGGCAGAAGAGCCAGCAGCACCATGCTGCAATTCACATGGTTTGGTCGTCAGGTAGATATGCAGGGCCTTAAGGACAGTTATTTTAATACAGGCAGCCCGGACAACTGGAACAATGCCTATTATCCTAACCCCTATTTTGGCGCATATGAAAACACTGTGGAACAACGAAGAGACCGACTGATCGGAGACGTGGGATTGACTTATCAGATTCTGGACGGTTTAACTGCAAGATTCCATAGCGGTTCTGACTACTACAATGATCGCAGAAAACTCAAAATTGCCTTCGGAACAAGTGGAACCCCATTTGGATCCTACGAAGAGGATGCCTTTACTGTCAATGAAAATAATACGGAAGGCGCACTGAACTTTGACCGCAAACTAAGTTCGGATTTTAGCCTTAACCTCTTAGGAGGTGCTAATATCCGTACCAAAACTTTTGAAGAAAATGACCAGAAGGCCCCAAGACTGGCTGTTGGAGGTGTTTACACGCTAAACAACTCAAGGGATCCCTTATTGTCTAGCAATTTCTACAGCAAACTAAAAGTGTATAGCCTTTATGGTTCTGCTCAATTGGGCTTTAGAAATTATGCTTTTATAAACGTAACCGCTCGTAATGACTGGTCATCTACTTTACCTGCAGACAATTTATCCTATTTCTATCCATCCGTCAATGCTACACTGGTGTTTACCGATATGTTGAAATTAAGAAGCCCTGTGCTAAGTTATGGTAAGATCCGTGGCGGCTGGGCCAAAGTGGGTGCTGATGCTGATCCGTATCAGTTGATCAACACCTATAACTTTTCACTGTTTGGTAACGATCCGTTGTTAACCACTTCAGGGATCCAGATGAAACCGGATCTTAAATCAGAATCTACTACCTCAACAGAACTTGGACTGGATTTAGGCTTTTTCCATAGCCGCGCTACACTGGACATCAGCTTATACAACACCAATAGTTTTGATCAGATCCTAAAAGTAGATGTTTCACCCACAACAGGTTATACTCAGCAGTTACTCAACGCGGGTAAAATCAATAATAAAGGGCTGGAAATCGCATTGGGCGTTACACCAATTAAAAATGAAAATTTCAGCTGGAATATGAACCTCAATTTTGCACTCAACCGCAGTGAGGTCAATTATTTAGATGCTGAAGGCAGATTGGAAAACTACAAACTGGGCAGTGATGGAACAGCACAGGTGGTTGCAGCGGTGGGTCAGCCTTATGGAACAATTATCGGTGTTGGCTACCTGAGAGATGCTAGCGGCCAGATTATTGTTGCCAGTAATGGATTGCCGCAGTCCGACCCAACTTTGAAAACTTTGGGTCACTTTACTCCGGATTGGACAGGTGGCTTCTTTAACACTTTAACATATAAGCAATTTGGACTGAGCTTCCTGATAGATGCCAGTATCGGTGGATCTATTTACTCCGGTTCTAATTCTACCGGCCAATATACCGGTGTATTGGCTTCTACCCTCCCCGGCAGAGGAGCTGAATTTGGTGGACTTAATTATTATTATCCAGATAATGACAAGAAAAACTTACCTGTTGCCGTTAGTGGAACAGCACCCGGTGGCGCAACAGTTTACGATGATGGCATCGTTGCCCCAGGTGTCAATGAAGCGGGAGAGGCCAATGGTCAGATAATACCTGCATCCCTATATTACAAAACAATTTCTTCTATTGATGAAGCGTATGTTTACGATGCCTCGTATATCAAATTCCGGGAAATAAAACTCAGCTATAACCTTCCTTCTTCATTTTTACAGAAGCTGGGTATACTTCAGGCAACAGTGGCTCTGGTTGGAAGAAACCTCTTCTTTATCCATAAAAATGCGCCTAATATCGATCCGGAGACTGCCTTTTCAACGGGTAATGGACAGGGCATGGAAGACCTTACACTTCCTACTTCCAGAAACTACGGCATTAACCTTAGTCTTAAATTCTAAAACGACAAATCATGAAGACGATAAATAATTTGAAATCAAAAGTGTTCTATAGTCTGATCGCCCTGCTTCTGATAGGTGGCAGTGCCTGCACCAAAGAACTCACCAACATAAATAAAAACCCCAATGCGGTGGAAAATCCGCAACCTGATTATCTGTTGTCTTCTGTTGAGAAGAATTCCGCAGATGTGTATTGGGGGGAGAGCAGTAATTTTGGATCCAGCCAGCTGATCATCCAACAATGGGCCAGAATACAATACACAGATCCTGACCGCTATATATTCAGTGGCAATAGTTTTGCCAGTCTTTGGACCACCCTATATTCTAATACCCTTACAGATCTGAAGGTGCTGATAGGTCTTGCGAAGGAAACAAAAAATGACAATTATATCGGGGTGGCACATGTCCTGAGAGCTTGGAATTTTCAGCTCCTGACAGATGCTTTTGGCGCCGTCCCTTATGCACAGGCCGGTAAAATTGAAGAATCTCCGCTGGCAGCTTACGACGCTCAAAAAGATGTCTACCAGGGCATTTTAAATGAGCTCGACACAGCCTTGGTTTTATTAGATCCAAATGGAGAAACCATTGAAGGTGATTTGATTTACGGCGGGGAAATAGATAATTGGAGACGTTTTGCTAATTCTCTGAAACTTAGGATAGCATTAAGGATTTCAGATGCAGACCCGGCACTTGCGAAGGCGGTTGTAACTAAAGTCCTGGCCAACAGTAATGAATTGATTAGCTCAAATGCTCAGTCCGCCGAACTGACTTATGCAAGCTCTCCCAATTGGAATCCGGTAGCCAATAATTTCTCTACCCGTAATGATTACCGAATTTCCAAGACGGTCGTTGACCGACTCTATGCCTTGAAAGATCCACGGTTACCGGTTTATGCAAATTTACCGACAGATAACACCGTCAAAAAGTATGTTGGCGTTCCCAATGGGTTAACGACTTCAGACGCAAATAGCCTTGGTCTTGCCAAGACCTCCTTACCTGGCTCCTATTTCTCTGCGGACAAATCACCTGCAGTCATTCAAGCCTACTCAGAAGTACTGTTCCTAAGAGCAGAAGCTGCTGCTCGTGGCCTGAGCAGCGAAAATGCAGCGTCACTTTATAACCAGGCGATCACCGCTTCCTTAAACCAGTTTGGCATCCAGGATCAAAATACCATTAATACTTATCTACAACAGACTTCCGTAAAATACAATTCTTCCAACTTCAAAAAATCAATCGGTGATCAAAAGTGGATTGCACTATTTGGCGAAGGTCTGGAAGCTTTCGCGGAGTGGCGCCGCCTGGACTATCCTGATCTCCAGCCTGCGGTTGCAGGTAAGTTCGGAGATAAAATGCCTGTTCGCTTCATTTACCCTTCCACAGAACAAACCCTGAACGGTAAGGCATATAAAGCAGCTGTCGCTGCGCAGGGAACAGATGATCTGTTCACTAAGCTATGGTTTGATAAAAACTAATCCGAATTAGCCAGTCGCCAGCTAAGATTTTAAACCGGCTCGGTCGTTTTACAAAAGAAAGGTCGTTAGAAAGCTAATTTTTAACGACCTTTTTTTAATTTCGCAATAATCGGGTTAATGTACAGGCAGGTTCATCTTCATTATTATACTTCAATAGCACATGTTGAATATTCAATCCAAACTCCCGCTGGTGTCGGGCACCATTTTTTCTGAGATGTCCACGCTGGCATTAGAGCATCAGGCGATCAACCTTGGGCAGGGTTTCCCAGATTATCCCATGAGCCCGGCTTTGATTGAAGAGGTGCATCAGGCCATGTTAGCTGGCTTCAATCAATACACCCATACCAATGGCTATCCGCTACTGCGGGAAAGAATAGCCGACAAAATAACTCGGTTATATGGAATCCGGCTCAATCCTGAAACAGAGATTACGATCACTCCTGGTGGCACTTATGCCCTTTTCACTGCGATGTCCGCCTTTCTTTCAAAAGGAGACGAAGTGATTGTTTTTGAACCCGCCTATGATAGCTATATTCCTTCCATCCGACTCAACGGTGCACAACCCGTCAGAATCGAGTTAACTTTTCCCGACTACCGGATTCCATGGGATATAGTCGAAGAAAAGATCAATCAGCGAACGAAAATGATCCTGATTAATTCCCCGCATAATCCTAGTGGCACCCTACTGGAAGCGGAAGACCTAAGAGCGTTGCAAAGACTGACTGCCGGCACATCTATTATAATTTTGAGTGATGAAGTCTATGAGCATATTGTTTTTGATGGAAACACCCATGAGTCCGTGTTACGGTACCCTGAATTACTCCAAAGAAGTATGGCTGTATTTTCTTTCGGCAAAGTCTATGACTGTACTGGTTGGAAAACCGGATATATAACCGGGCCTGTCGCTTTTATGAAAGAGTTTCGCAAAGTACATCAATATAATTGTTTCAGCAGTTTTGCCCCTGTTCAGGTTGCTTTAGCAAATATCCTACTTCAGGACGAGCTGTATTTGGGGCTATCTGCCCGGTTACAGGAGAAAAGAGATTATCTGGCTGCGTCACTCGCAAATTCTCCTTTACAACCTCTAAAATGCTCCGGTAGCTTTTTTCAGTGTTTTAGCTATGAGGGACTCAGTGAGTTGAATGAAAAAGATTTTGCAGTTTGGATGACTAAAGCCATCGGAGTGGCCTCCATTCCCGTTTCTGCTTTCTACCAGAAACCCAGGGAACATAAAGTTATTCGGTTATGTTTTGCCAAGCAGACAGCGACTTTAAAAGAGGCAGCATTGCGCTTAAATCAATTATCCGAAAAACTGTAGTCTTATTGAGGCCGCATTAAATACAAAAACAATATTCCCTTCTGGCATTAATATCACTGCCGGCCCTGACTTTCTACTGTTTAATCCCCAATTTATGGGATTGATCCTCCCTGCTATCGGCCTTAATTTTAGAAAAAAAATGAAAGCGGCACGCAGCACAAAAACCTCCTTCTTTTCGATTATAATGACCCTTTCCCTGGTCTTCAGTGCCTGCGATAAACTTGGGAGGCAGCCCCCTGAATGGGTAAGCGGCATGTTCACACCAGATGGCAAATATTATGTCTATACCTATGCTGAACGTTTTGTTATTCAATACTCGAAAAGAGGAGCTTCCTCCAAAACCATAGGAAAATTAACCTATTATCTACAGGCCATTCATTGTGCAACTGGCAAAAAAGTATTAGAAACACCTTGGAAATCTAAAGAAATGCTATCTATCTGCCTGTTAGATGCAACAGATATATGGCTAAGTTCTTTTAATTTAAATGGCAAGCCCGGTATCGCTCTTTTTGATCTTAAAAAGCAACAATTAAGGTATAGCCCTGACCAACTAAGATCCATTAACCCAGATCTGCAAAGGCTGGGGCTTGAAATAAAGCTCTTTAAAAATGAGTCAGATAGCCCTGGCCTGATCCTGGAAATGTATGATGGCAGGCAATACCGGATTGATGCTGGAACTGGTAAAACTCAGACTATAAATCCCACAACAACAAGAATCTTTAGCCAAAACAGCGATTGTTACCAAGTAACAAACAGCATAAAGGGCATCACCAGAAACTACAGTACCCGGACTAAACTATTCAAAAAAAACAAGAAGGATCCTGACCTGGCATCAATGGACGATTTTATCGACCCGGCATTCTTATCACTTGAAAGAAAATATTACGGAGATACCAAGGACCTAACGCATTATCGTCAGAACTTTTTTGTGCTGTCAGCCGCTAATACGAACAATAAAAAAGCACTAGTCTTATCGATGTTGGATGTGACCACATTGCAAACAAAATGGAGCGTTCAACTGCCTCAGGAAGACGCAAAAAATAAAACCTATTTCAAGGAGCGGTTTTTCCTGGATGGGGATAAAATGTATATTTCAAGTACTTCTGGCCTCTGTTTGGTGGATCTGAAAAACGGATTGGTAATGGCAACATACTCCCTTTACAAAAAATAAAAAAATATTAATTGCTTCGAAAAAAACGCCTCGGCCTCCTTTAACTCAAAATACTGCTAAACGCCCGTTGTGAATGATCAGGCATGCGATAAACTACAGGGAACTTCCGGATTATCACAGGTGCATTCATTTTGTTTTTTCAAGATACGTTCCCGGTGTTTGAATCCCCAAGAACAGAGCTCGTTAATTATGTTCTGCAAGGTCTTCCCGTAATCCGTTAGTTCATATTCAACCGTAACCGGCCGGGTATGCAGCACGGTTCGGGTGACTAATTCATTAATCTCCAGATCTTTTAATTCTTTGGAAAGCATTTTTGCGCCAATGCCTTCGATATTACGTTGCAATTGCATAAACCGGCACTTACCCATCGTGTGGAGATATCCTATAATGGATACT
>DATJDF010000144.1:0-5574 GCA_035497555.1 Arachidicoccus sp.
CAAGCAAAGCAATCCTATTGGTAAACAGAGTTTATATGATAGCTTCCACTGCCTACCTCATATATATAATATCCTGCATTTTCGCCTATAAGTCTGTGCTGGCCTTTAAAATGAATGGATTCCCTGGAAATTGCCGGCACATGTATCGTTGCCGTTGTATTTGGAGGGACCTCAACAACCCAGGTAAATTCTTTTCCTTTCTTTTGCCAGTGGCTCTTAATAACCCCAAAAGGAGATTCATAAGTAGCATTTACAAATTGCAACGGATTACTGATCAGTGGCCGCATTTCAATTTGCTTGAATCCTGGCGTCACCGCTTTAATACCAGCAAGATTCTCATAGTACCAGATAAGCAGGTCGCCTAATAACATAACATGATTGCCAGAGTTCATAGCGGGATTAGCTGTATTGCCATTCCATAATTCCCAAATGGTCGTAGAGCCTTCTTTCAGCATATAACCCCAGGAAGGATAAGTTGTATTCGTGGCTAGTTTAAAAGCGATATCTGCATAACCATTCTCCGTTAATCCGCGCATTAGCCATTGATCTCCTATCAGTCCAGTGCTGACATGGTCATTATATTTGGCAGCAGACACGCGGGCTATATTAGCGGCGACGTCTTTTCTTCTTGATTTAGGTACAATATCAAAAGCTAAAGCGAGTAAATTGGCGGTGACGGTATTATTGGCATAATATCCCTCCTTTTTATTAAAATACTTTTTATTGATCGCTATTATCATCCTGGATCTTAATGCGGCAAAATTCAGGCTGTCCGCATTTTTGCCGGTGACGCCGGCAAACCGGGACATCATATCCAGACACCTGATATAGTAGGATGCGCCGATAAATCCACCAGGAGTAATCCTGGTAGCATCTTTTGATTTGATAAGCTCCAGCGATTCTGGTGGCATACACCAGTCACCAAAATTATCTTTTTCTACCAGAGAATCAGCACTGATATAGGTCAACATATGGGCCATCCATTTTTTCATGCCCGGGTAGTGTTTCAGGAGTATATTTTTGTCCCCGAATTGATGATACAGCATATCTGCCACAAATAGATAGGATGAAGGCCAAGTCATATTATCTGTTCGAAAGCCGGGCCAGAACCCTGGTGCAATATCTGGTAAGCTTCCGTTTGGATCCTGTGCATCCGCAATATCATCCATCCACTTTGCGTAAAGGTGATAATTATCAAAAAGGAAACTTTCGCCATAACAGTTCATCGAGCGGTCACCTAACCAGCCCATACGTTCGTCTCTTTGTGGACAATCTACAGGCATGCCCTTATAATTGCCGGAGATGGTCCACCACGCAGCCCTGTATATCTGATTGAGTGTCGAATCTGAGCTTGTAAAGGAGCCTATTGTCTTCATATTATCATAAACCACCTCTCCCGTTAAATCTTCAGCCTTCAGATCAGCCACCCCAGTGATTTCAACATATCGAAAACCGTGATAGACAAAGGAAGGGCGCCAGTCTAAATTACGGTCTCCGACATGATAAATACTATCCGTGACATGTGCACTTCTTAAGTTTTCAGTATACAGACTTCCGTCATCATTTAATCGTTCTCCATAACGCAGGACAATGGGTGATTGCTGCCCAGATTTCAGTTCTAAGTGTACCCAACCGACCATGTTCTGTCCCATATCCACCAAATACTTACTTTCTCCTTGCTTTTTGATGTTTAATGGTTGAATGGTGGTCATGATTTTCATATTAGGACTCTCCTGCCAATTAAGGACACCGCCCGGAGCGGTTGTCAGATCAACAGAGCGCCACCTGGAATCATCAAAGGAATTGGTATTCCAGCCCGGCATTTCTTTATCGCGGTCATATACCTCGCCGTCATAATAATTATTGGATCGTACCGGTCCATCTGCCGTTACTTTCCAGGATGCATCGGAAATAATGGATTCCTTTTTCCCATTTTCATATTCAATCTCCAGTTGAAACAATAGTTTTGGATACCCGAAATTTAAAATTGTCGGGATGCCTTCCTTCCACGCACCAGGCTTCCCAGGCCGCATACTGAAAAACTGCCCGTTGCCTAATACGACACCAACGGCGTTTTTTCCATTCGATAATACTTTTGAAACATCAAATACGTTATAATATACTTCTTTTGTAAAATCAGAAGCAATTGGAGAAAGCTCCTGATTACCCAATTCCCGCCCATCTATGTAGAGTTTATAAAGCCCCAGACCTGTAAAAAACAGGGTCGCTTTCTTGATTTTGTTTTTTATATTTATTTCCTTACGAAAATACCTGGCAGAAAGTCTTGAATGCGTCGAATCCGGACTATCCCATGCAAAAGAAGTGTCCAGACCAATCCATTTGGCTTTCCAATCACCCTTATCCATAAATCCGGTCTGGAAAAAGGAAGTGCCGATTGCAGGCTTAGCGGTAGCAGCATCCGTCTTCGCCCGACCGCTCCAGACTAACACCTTCCAATAATACTTTTTATCACTTTTCAGCTCCGGCCCCGAATAGTTTATCCAGTTAGAACGATCAGAAAATACTTTTCCAGTATTCCAGACATCCGCGTCTTTCGGATTTAGTTTATCCTCCCTGGTTGCTACAAGCAGTTGATACGCCGACTGCGTAAAGCTTGCATCTGTAGGATTTTGCCTTACCGTCCAGCTAAAGGCCGGATGCCTAATATCGACACCGATAGGTTCCACCAGCTTTTCACAGCGTAGGTCATATAGTTCGAAGTCTGCTGCCTTGGTTATTTTGGCAATGGTCAAAAGAAGCAACATCAAAAAAGCACTAGGAAGGATTCTATAATTCATGTTTAACGATTAGGCAGTTTTTTAAAATTTAAACTGATTACCTGGTATGATATACTTTTGATTCGTTATCCGCAATCAATATCTATAACAGCACTGAGTCAGGTATTAGTGATGCTCAGTGTATCAACCAAATGATCAAGTTCAGAGATAATTCAAAAATAGGGATTTACGAGGATCTTGGTTAGAGTATTTGACATTTAGTTATAGCAAAATGTCAAAAAGCTTAAAAAAAGTTACGAATTTCTATGTTCAAACGACGTATAGAATAGGAACTAAAAAAAATGCGCCTCAGTTTCAATAAATTAATATTGGACTTGAGACGCACGCAGATATTAAAGAATTGCACTGCGGGGTTTTAGAATTTGCCAACAATTCATCTGCATTAAGTTAATATAAAACTCCGCCTCTTCAGTCGCGGAAATATGAATGCCAATTCAAAAAAGTAAAATGGCTTCAAGTCGATGCTGAGTGGATGGCGCCTGCCTAATCATTTTTTCGGTACTCAATAGTCAGAAGCGTTATGCATTCATTTGAACCTTAGACGGCGGATGTGATGCACAAATATCTTCATGCCGTCCAATCATGCGCTTACGGTAGTCACTTGGTGTCAGGCCGGTTTTCTTTTTAAATAGCGTAGAAAAGTAGAAGTAATTCTGAAACGCCAGTTCATAGGCAATTTCTTTAATTGGCATTTCAGGGTCATTGAGTAGCTCCTTGGCCCTTTCAATTTTTAACTGGATATAATATTGCCCCGGGGACAACCCGGTGTGATTTTTGAATATCTTTCTAAACCAGGAATAGCCTACCTGCAGATCGGAGGCAGCCATTTCAGCAGAATAATCGGAATTTATATTGGCCCGGAAAAGAAGCCTTGCTTCCTCAACTACCAATTCTTTGCCCTCACAAGCCATTGCATCATGCTTGAGTATAGAATGGACAGTGCCCAATAAATGCAAAGCTGCTCCGGAAATCAATTGCTGATACCCTGCGTTCTCAGTTTTGGTGATTTCTATAATATTTAAAAACAGATTAAAAATGTTGTCATTAAATCCGATATACAGGCAGGGGTTTTCCGGTGTGATAAATTGACGATGAACAATATTATCAATAATGTCTCCCTTTAGACCAATCCAGTATTCATCCCAACCTGTTTCATAATAGGGTTTATACCTGTGCCTTTCACCCGGAAAAAGTAGAATGATCGTTCCGGCAATCACTTCTACACTCGAGCAATTATCCGATTCAAAAACACCCTTTCCCTTTGTAATATATATAATCTGGTACTCATCAAGCACACGTCCAAAGGTCCAATTAAAATAATGATGGGCCGGATGCGATTTAAAAGGATAGAGCCCGTTGGGTCCGATATGGGTGCAGCCTGCGTTTAAAACGCAAAGCCCCCAATTTTCGTCATCTCTGCTGACGGGTAGATACTTGAAATAATTGTTCATCCATATGGTTTTTAAATTAGATAATTCAACCTTATAAACTGCTCTACTTATGTATGGGTAATGCGAATCGCCTTTCTTCCAACTTTTGCTTAAAGTTAATGTAAATTAATAGCAACAAAGCTAATTCTGTCAAAATATATATGTTTTATATCAAAAATTAAACCTCATTTTGATTTTGGTCTTTGGAAGTAGTTGGGGGTGCTCACGGAAGGGGCAATTTCGCTGCAATTCTAATGCAATCGAAAATAAAATCGACTAAACCAGCCTTTCTTGACCGACGTAAATGTTGGTGCATTAACCGATTATATTGATCTTATTTTATCGAAAGCCTTAAAATCTGCATATTACAGCATAAATCTATGCGAATGTGCATTATAATTTAGATGGTTCAAATTTTTTCGAAGCCAGATTTACTGACCCCGTTTTCTGTAGCGTGATTTTTAAAAAATACAGTGGCAAAACTTTCAGAAAATATTTTCCAAATCCTATAAGCTAAATATCAAAATATGCAGTACCCGGCTGAGCTTATCCAATACTTTTGGCAAACATCTGGTAATCTGGTAGGAAGTTTTTGCATAATCGCTGTGTCATTACACTAATCTCGAAATGGAATTATAATATGACTGGATTTAATTTCAAGTGTCATGATCATATACAAAGATTTCGCATTACTTGCCATGTATAACTGCTTCGACATATAACGTACAACAAACAACAAAAGATTATGAAAAAGAGCTTCAGATTTATTTTAAAAAAATCTTTGAAAAGAGGGACGGCTCTGGGAGTCGTCCTGCTATTGATGTTTTGCTCCCAGGGGAAAGCACAAACAGGCACAAGTATCTCCGGTGTCATTACCGATTCTGCCAGCAACGAACCTATGGTGGGTGTATCCGTAACGATTGAAGGAAATAAAAGCGGCGGCGTTGTTACCGATGAAAATGGAAAATATACGATTGTTGCCCCCAAAGGTGCCCTGCTTTCCTTTCGGTATATTGGTTATAACCCTAAACGGGTGACTGTCGGTGAGGATACACAATTGAACCTTAGCCTCTCCCCTTCTACAGAGGGACTTAAAGAGGTTATTGTACTTGCCTACGGATCGCAACGTAAAGGGGATATAACAGCCGCCGTCTCGTCCGTGGATCTCAGTAAATCTGCCGGTGTACCCGCATCTAATGTTGGGCGCCTATTACAGGGCCAGGCACCGGGAGTAGTTGCAAAACAGACCACTGGACAGCCTGGGCAGGAACTACAGGTAGAAATACGCGGTAACAGCTCGCTGGGGGCAACCAGTGACCCGCTATATGTAGTGGACGGCTTTCCGG
>DATJDF010000145.1:0-5517 GCA_035497555.1 Arachidicoccus sp.
TTTTGAACCGGTAATAACACTTTTATAGTTAAATCCAGACTGCGCAATAAGACAATTCAGTCCCCTGTCCGTACCAAGCCATATATGATGATTTTGATCTTCATAAAAAAAATTTACTTTATCAGAAAATAAGAAGTAGGGGCCACTCAACTTTTTTGAAAAATGCAAATACTTGTTTAGCCTTCCTGATTTTGGATTAATACAATAGATACCATCATTTTCTGATAGCATCCATATAAGGCCATTGCTGGTTTTGAATAATTTATAAAACCGAATATTTTTCAAACTATTGTCATCCAGCAATACATACAATGGATAAAACTTCTTATTCCCTTTTTCAAATTTATATATATGTCCTTCATAAGCTTTAAGCCAAAGGTTGCCAATTCCATCATCTACCAACTGATCTATCCTGTTATTTTCAAGCTGGTACTTATCCGCAGGGGAGGGTTTATAACTCACAAACTTCTTCCCGTCGAAACGGTTAATTCCATTCCAGGAGCCCATCCACATAAAACCTTCCTTGTCTTTAATAACCGTGGTTATAATACTATGCGAAAGACCTTCTTCAGTACCATAATAATCAATTCTGGATTTTATTTGTGCCCTGGTAATAAAATGACTTAACAACAGTGCAATAATTAATATATGATGCTTTTTTGCAGCCAATGTAATAATTTATTTCATTAAAGAAGGGAGCGCTCTACGGATCTATATGGGATTTTACCTATTATAAAGAAGCAGGGATCGCGAATTTTTAAAAGCATAACCGCCACTTTCTTCGCAAAATATTCTACTTTTTCAATCCAGTTTAAAATTAAGGCTCCCTCGTTAGGTTTGCCGGTTGTGTCATTTTACTGTAATCGATTACAAAACAAAATGTACCCTATGATCCCCCTCCCCATATATTTATATCAATTATAATTTGTTCTTAATAAACAGCAGGATTTCTATTACCACTGTTAATCAAAAGCTAAGGTATGGGATTATATCTAGCTTTTGCAATCGATTGTAATTTATTTTACTAATTAGCTTGTCTTTCATTTTATAACATTGAATTGAAGTGAATTATGCACTTGACGCTTTCAAAAGCTTCTCCTTGCTCTCCTATATTCAGTCAACCGGGTCTCATTTTGTTGATGATAAAAACATGCAGCTCAGGTTTAACCAGATGAATCCTTTCCGTGTTAAATAAACTGCCTGTATTCATTTTCCCGATCAAAAAAATGCCCCCAAGACCTTTAAGGTAATGGGGAGCATTTTTTCAAAAATTGTCTTCTTTCTGTCTCTTGTATATTATTTGCTGGAAGTCTTCTTACCCACCGGAGCTGTATACTGACTGCTAAAGTGATAAGATCCTGATCCCAATTCTATTTTTAAAAAGCCATCTTCCATACCAATAACCTTCACGCCCTCCTGGGTTTCCAGCGCCTTACCGTCCACTTTCACGGATGTAGGATCATCTGAGGGGATGTAAACTGTAGATGTTGTATTGACAGGGATCTGAACATCCATTGTCAGCTGGTTTGCGGAAAGCTTCCACCCGTTACTAAGCTTTCCAAAATAAGTATCAAGACTTGCTGACGCATAACTAAAACGGCCACCTACATGTGGTTGAACTTTGTTATGTTTATATGCAACACCGTCTTCATAGGTATCCAGTCCTACCATATCCCGATACATCCAGTCACCGATAGCACCATATGCATAATGATTGAAGGAGTTCATACCCGGGTTTTCAAAACTGCCATCAGGTTTTATGCCATCCCATCTTTCCCATATTGTGGTCGCACCCATCTTAACCGGATATAACCAGGAAGGATAGGTCTTTTGCAGCAACAGCTCATAGGCGACATCACTATACCCAAACCGGGTCAGGACTTCACAGATATAAGGTGTCCCTAAAAAGCCGGTGGTAATATGTGTGTCATAACTTTTGATATTGTCCACCAGTCTGCGCGCCGCCTGTGCCCTGAGGTCTTCCGGCAACATATCAAAATTCAGCGCTAAGACGTAGGCGGTTTGCGTACTTGAAACCAGTCGCCCGGAGGGCGTCATATATTCTCTTACAAAAGCGGTTTTGATCTTTTTCAGTAAATCCGTATAAGCAGTTACGTCGTCTGATTTGCCCAGTACTTTTGCTGCATTAATCAGCAACTGTGTGGAATGCGCATAAAAGCACTGCGCAATCAGGTATTTATCTGTTACAGCCGCACGACCATCATTGTCGTCGTCAGGATGGTAAAAGAGCCAGTCTCCGAAATCAAAGCCTGTATTCCATAAGTCATCTTTACTAACACTTTTTATATAGTCCACCCAGCCTTTCATGCTGGGATATTGCCGGTCGAGTATCACCCGGTCGCCATAAGCCAAATACATATTCCAGGGTATAATGGTTGCCACGTCTGCCCAACCTGCAGAACCCGCGGCACCTTCACCCATTACATTTGGGATGACATGAGGGACACTTCCATTGGTATTTTGATCTGCCGCAACATCCTGCAACCATTTTCCAAAAAAGCTGTTGACATTGCGGATAAAAGTAGCCGTTCTGGAGAAGGCCTGGGCGTCACCGGTCCAGCCCAGTCTTTCGTCTCTTTGCGGACAATCGGTAGGCACATCGAGAAAATTCCCTCTTAAGCCCCATTCAATATTATGTTGTAACTGATTAATCAAACTATCTGAACTGGTAAAATGACCTGTTTGTGGCATTGCAGAATAAAGTGTGACTGCTTCAAAATCTGCCGGATCAAGTGCGCCCTCCAGGCCTTCCACCTTGATGTATCTGAAGCCTTGCCAGGTGAAATGGGGCTCAAATGTCTGTGCGTCACCTCCGTCAAGAATATAATTGTCCTGCGCTTTTGCCGCACGAAGATTGGCCGTATAAAAGTTGCCTTCTTTGTCCAGTACTTCTGCATGAGAAATCCTGATGGTATCTCCGGCCTTTCCTTTTAATTTGGCGACCACCCAGCCTACCAGGTTCTGGCCAAAATCAATTACCTTCTCGCCTTTGGGCGTGGTGATAACCTTAACAGGATGAAAGACTTCATGCTTTTCAACCAATTCGTTCTGGGTTGTTACGAGGTTATTCAGGTCATAACCAGCTATTTTCACCGCTTTCCAGTCACCATCATTGTAACCTACTTTCATCCAGCCCTTCTTTTCTTTCCGTGTATCGATGGTCTCACCATTATAAATCTCTGAATACTGGATCTTACCAGTGGATGATTTCCAGGATCCGTCTGAAACAATGGTCTCAGCGGTTCCGTCTGTATAATTTATTTCCATTTGAAAGAGCAGACCAAGCGTTTTGCCATAATGGTTCGTATTGTCACCCCAGGCCAGCGGACTCCTGTACCAACCGCTTCCGAGCATAACACCAATGGCATTCTCTCCTTTAATAACGACATCTGTCACATCATACTGCTGATATTGAAGACGTTTGTTATAACTGGTCCATCCTGGCGTGAGATAGCCATTCCCGATCTTCTTACCATTAATAAAACCTTCATATAACCCATGTGATGTAATAAATACTGTCGCTCTTGCGATCTTCTTACCCAGCTTAAATTCTTTGCGTAATATAGGACTCGGCTTGCCGACAGCGTCTTCATTGCCACCCGGTTCAATCCATTTTGCTTTCCAGTCACTGACAGCCATTAGACCCGTTTCAAAAGTTGCGGGCTTACTCCACTGGGATGCATGACCTTGGTTATCCCAGACTTTGACCTGCCAGAAATAAGGCTGATTGGATTTTAAAGGCTTTCCATCATAAGGAACATGCAAAGAATTAGAAGAGGTTACTTTTCCAGTAGACCAGGCAAGTGACTTGCCCTTATGCAGGTCATCGGCACTTGCAGCGACCCTGATTTCATAAGCCGTTTGCAGCACATTTTTCGCGTCTGAGCCCACAGCCCAGGTGAGCCGTGGGTGGGCCGTGGCAATCCCGGTAGGATTATCCTTATTCTCAACCCATAATTTATCTACATGCACCTGTGCGTAGCTCCAGAGGCAGCTTAGTACAAATAACAGGCTAATACCCATTTGTTTAAAGTGACGTGTATCATATCTTAAAAAGACACTACCAACATATTTTCTAAAATCCTTTAGGATACTGGCACGATCACCTATACTTTTTGCTTTCATAAATGCTTTTTTTGATAAAGTTTAGTTTGTAAAATATTAATGTGTATATAATTTATGCACTACTGAAATTCCCCGCTTTCCTTTCCGGCTATTACTAAACATTACAAATGGTTCAATAATAAACATAGCTTGCCGGGATACGGCTTTAAAATTAACCATTCTGACCCACTTTTACTGCCATCCCTCATTTTGCGTCAGATCGTTCAGATTAATTTCATTTAAAGGAATAGGGAAAAGCATCTTATAATCCTGGATATTATAGGAATCTGAAGGCAACCAGGTCTGATATGCCTTTTGCTGCGGCCCATTTGCCGTCATTACGGTCTTTGCCTGTCCTGTCCTGAGTAATTGATACCAGCGGTGATTTTCAAAAGCATCTTCAATTCTCTGCTCTTTGTAAACCGCCGTCCGGAACCCGGCTTTATCCAGATTCGTGGGTAAGGATTTGAGTCCGGCGCGGTTGCGGATGGCATTTACCATCTGGAATGCTTCTCCTGTAGGACCGGAAATTTCATTTATAGCCTCTGCGTGCCAGAGTAATACCTGACCATAACGGTAAATATAAAAATTATTATCCTGCTTCCCCGCCTGCACAGGCTTTGTTGCATATTTGTTGATATAGGGGATGGAATCTCCACTGGCTTCCACATAGCCTTTCTGCGAATTCAAAGGATCTACAAACCAGGCAATAGATGCTGCAAATCTTTTGTCCCCCTTTTCATAGGCCGCCAGCATATTACGTGTCGGGATATTACGCCCCGCACCACTATTGGGGTCAAAAGCACCAATTGTCTTAAACCCGGAATATAAAGGTGCAAAGGTATAGAGGTAGTTACTGGCTTCGCCCTCAATTGCATTACTATACTGCACTTCTAAAATGGATTCTACATTGTTTTTATTAGCAGGCTTGTACAGATCCGCATAAGATGGTAATAAAGCATATTCCTTCACGTTTGCAAAAGCAGCACTTGCCTTCACGTAATCTTTTTGAGTAAGATAAACTTCGCCCAATAGGGTATAGGCTGCACCTTTGGTGACCCTGCCGGTTTCATCTGCTGACCAGGTGGCGGGCAGCGAAGATACCGCCTGATTGGCATCTTTAATTACCTGTGCATAAACAGAATCCACAGATGCTTTTGTGTGATAGGCTTTCGAAGGGTCAGTTACTTCTTCCAGCACCAGAGGTACGCTTCCCCATAAACGGACCAAATGAAAATAATAAAGGCTTCTCAAAAAAGCTGCCTGACCAAGAATACCGGATTTCTCCGCCTCATCTGCATACTTCACATCATTGATATGGCCAATTACCCCATTACACTGTGCAATTGAATTATAAATGGTCGACCAGATAGACGCCAGATAAATATTATC
>DATJDF010000146.1:0-8791 GCA_035497555.1 Arachidicoccus sp.
GCTGAATGAGGCTTCAGCGCAAAATAACAAGATCAAGAACAACGATAATAACGACAGTAATAACCAAGACTAGGCGAAAGTTAATCTTTAACACTATTGAGTTCAATTAGGTCTTAAAAGATAGCGGCTTCCTTTCTTCAAATCAGAAAGGAAGCCGCTATCTTTTAAGTATCATTGTTAGTAGACCGAGTCGCTGTTCTACGCGCTTATTTTATTTTTTGAATTTTCTAAAATAAGCTAGGCTGGTCATCATTTGCTGCCGGTTTGGCATTCAACCACTCCATTGTCACGGTCTTACTGAAATCTATGAGTTTAGCACCCACCGCCTTCCAGCCCATAATTTCCACAAGATTCGCAATCTTGAACTTCGTTGTCCTTTGAGCAGTTCCACGACCAATATGCACCTGTAATACCGGTTTATCATCAATGGTTACCGCCTCTACCCGATTACCGTCTCCGTCTTTAATAAAACTGAACTTACTATTCAGCGTATTGGTTTCTATATTAAAGCGTTTGACATTGAACTGGCCTTTTTCATTATCCAGATAGACCGCAGTAATCACCTTTTCGGGATCATATTTTTCAATCAGCAGAATTTTCTCTACATCAAAACGCTGCGTGAGTTCTGTATCCACAATTTCATAATTACCATCGCTATAGATGACAAGTATGTATTCATCCTCGAAAGTGCCGAGTAAAACGCCCTTTTCTTCCATATTCAGGCGTCCAAATTTGTCATCAAACCATAATTTGCGGCCTTCCAAAGTAGATTTACCCCTTTCTTTCAGCTTGACGGAACGGACCGGATATTTTACAACCTGATTTCCATTTGATGCTCGGCCTTTAATTTCCAGTTCACTGAAATCAAAATCCAATTCTTTATGTCGGGCACTGCAATTAGGACTGAGTACAATCCGAACCACCTCCGCTTCACCATTGGGGTTCGCAGTAAAATAATGCACTTTGCTTTTATCAGCACCTTTCGTCAGATCGTATTCCTTTTCCCGCGTAATGCCTGTGACATTAAAGCGTTTGGCATAACTGACGCCGGATTTTCCATCTACATACATCATATTGTAAGTAGTCCGTTCATCTCCCTTCTGAAATACCGCTGCATGTAATATATCCTTACCTATAAAAATCTTATCTGCCACCCGCACGACCTTCATCTTCCCCGCCTTAGTAAAGCAGATAATATCATCCAGATCCGAACACTCACATAGGAAGTCATTTTTCTTAAGGCTGGTACCGATAAATCCTTCGCTATAATTAATATAAAGTTTGGTATTGGCAATGACAACATGGCGGGCTTCGATGGAATCAAATAGTTTGATTTCCGTCTTACGCTCTCTGCCCTTCCCGAATTTTTTAATCAGGTTCTCAAAATAATTAACTGCAAATTCGGTCAGGTGTTCCAGATTAAAATTAACCTGATTGATCTCTTCATCGATCCCTTTAATTTGTTCAATCAAATCATTGATGTCTAACCGGTAGATTCGGCGAACCGGTTTTTCAGTCAGTTTCAATAGATCTTCCCTTTCAATTTTACGCTTAAGTTTCTTTTTAAAGGGGACAAAGGCTTTATCTATTGCATCAATCACATCCTCCCAGGTTTTGTGCTTCTGCTCTAATTCTTTATATATTTTTTCCTCAAAGAAAATTTTCTCAAGCGAGGTATAATGCCATTTTTCTTCTAATTCTGCCAGCCTGATTCCCAGTTCCCGCTTGAGTAAATCTTTTGTTTTTTCAGTGCTCAGCTGCAATAATTCCGTGACGGTAATAAAGCGGGGTTTATTATCAACAATAACACAGGCATTGGGCGACAGACTGACTTCACAGTCTGTAAAAGCATACAGCGCATCAATAGTGATGTCCGGAGATATCCCGGATGCCAACTCCACATAAATGGCAACTTCTTTTGCAGTCCCGTCTGTTACTTTTTTGATTTTTATTTTACCATTGTCATTGGCCTTTACAATACTTTCTACCAAAGAAGAAGTGGTTACGCCATAAGGCACACTTCTGATAACCAGTGTCTTCTTATCTTGTTCCTCAATAATAGATCTGACTTTTACCTTACCACCTCTTTTCCCCTGAGCATAATTAGATACATCCACCCGGCCACCTGTCAGAAAATCAGGAAACAATTCAAATTTTCGACCTTTCAGATATTTTATGGAAGCATCACATAGCTCCAGAAAGTTATGCGGTAATATTTTGGTCGACAAACCAACGGCAATACCTTCCGCCCCTTGCGCTAGTAACAACGGAAATTTCATGGGAAGGGTTATGGGCTCATTTTTTCGGCCATCATAACTTAATTGCCATTCGGTGGTCTTAGCATTGAATGCAATTTCCAGGGCCAGCTTGGAAAGCCTGGCCTCTATATAACGGGACGCCGCCGCGGAATCACCCGTTCTTACATCGCCCCAGTTTCCCTGGGTGTCAATCAGCAGATCCTTTTGCCCCATATTCACCAGGGCGTCGCCAATACTCATATCACCATGTGGGTGATATTGCATGGATTGCCCGATAATATTGGCCACTTTATTGAACCGGCCATCGTCCATTTCTTTCATGGCGTGTAAAATCCTGCGCTGAACAGGCTTCAGCCCGTCCTCTACCGCCGGCACGGCACGTTCTAATATCACATAGGACGCATAATCCAAAAACCAGGTTTTGTACTGCCCCTGCACCCCCGTTTCAATCGTTAAATCCAATTCCCTTTTAATTTCTTTCTTTGTTTCTTTTGCCATGTATCGTAATATCGTAAGTGTAAATTAGCCTACTGGCGGCAATTTACTTATTTAATTTTTTCAGGATGAAGGCAAATGTAAAATGTTTTTTTGTTATTTATAGTTTTTGGACGTAAATACTTTAGTATTCTACCACCAGCCGTATGACTAGTCGCCCCTAACTCCTTCATACCCAAGCACCATTTAGTTTACAATTCAGCACGTATTCAGAATTACCCACAAAAGCAGGTGACTCAGCCGGAAACTTTGACAGCACTAACAAGTCAGTGGCAATTTCAACTGATGTTTTATAAATGTTTAGCCCATTCACTCAGCTTGGTATAACCAATATGACATTCATCCTGGACGCCGTCAGCATCCACAATCGAACTAAAACCCAGTTTATAGGCTGATTTAAGTTCCGGAGCAAGTATGTCTTCAACATTATACAAATCATCCACATCTATCCCGTATTTATCATCAATATGGGTCCCGGTATTTTCTTTGAAAAAGCAGTCAGCTTTGGCCCTCGCTACCGCAGCACCAGGATTTTCCTGTACGGTCAGCACTTTATAATGGAACTCCTCAAATTCTCCGGGCTGATATCCACCCAGATTAAGAAAATAAAGTTTATGACCGGTATTTTCTATTTCCGGTTCATTCTTATCACCCTCCGGCAGATCCTGTTCCCGTGCCGGTAAGTCCATATTTAGATTCAAATCCACATCAGCATTTGTCGCTATATGACCCTTCCTGTCAGTTTTTATTCCGCAACGGGCCTGGATTCGGATTTGCCAACCGTCCACCACCGTCACTTCACGCCAGGCGTCCAGGTGGATACGTCCGGCTTCAGGCCAGAAGGCTTCCAGTTGTGGGATAAGCCGGGCCGGCTCAGTTGCGATCCCAAAAAAAATATCATGCTGTTCCAGGTGTCTGCCCAAAGGTTTACAGCCAACAAGACACATGTATAATTTAAGTGTTTCCATAACCTTAAAAATAACAAGAATTCCGGGAGTAATCCGACGTCTGCCTGAAAAAATTATCTTTGCAGGCATGGAACAAGAAATTCATCCCCACGGCCCCTTTATACCCGACAATCTTCGCTGCCTGATCCTGGGCAGCTTCCCGGGTCGCCCTGCCACAATTAATACAGATCCAGATAATCAGTGGTTTTATAGCGCAAAACGCAACCAGTTCTGGAAAATTATGGAAGGTGTCTTTAGGAAGCCCTTACAGACCCGTTCAGAAAAAGAAAAACTAATGGCCTTGAATGGCATCGGACTGACGGATATCTTTTCGGCTATCCGTCGAAAAAACGATTCAAATCTCGACCAGGATCTGGAAATTATTACTTTCAACGATACAGCCATCCGCACCATATTAGTCCAATATCCAAATGTCAAAGTTTGTTTTACAAGTCGCTTTGTCGAAAAGCACTTCCGTAAATTATTCCCCGATTTCCGCAGTACGGTTTTATTACCCTCGCCTTCACCACGCTATGCAAGGATGTCCCTGCTGGAAAAGACCCAGCGTTACACCGAGATATTGTGCCCTTGAGCTTCAAATCAATAGACAGATGGTTTATCCATCATGAAAAAGACCAGGAACTCCATACAACCGAATCAATAAAATGTCAGAAGTATGGGGAACCTGGTCTTTCAGCAACCAAATGGACTGTAGCTGCCACTGAGTAATCAGTGAGCTGGATTTTTAATTAATACAGCGTAAATTCAACACGCCGGTTTTGCTGGCGCCCTTCCTGAGTGCTATTGTCGGCAATAGGTTGACTGGCTCCATATCCAACAGCTTCAATCCTTGAAGCGTTGGCACCACGTGCCACCAAATAGGCTTTCACTGCTTCTGCCCTGTCTTTGGATAAACGCATATTCAGTGAATTGCTTCCTGTATTGTCAGTGTGTCCAGCCAATTTGAGGCTGAAGTTTTTATTGACCAGAAGTTCAGCTACACGGTCCAGGCTGGGAAAGGAAGTTTCCCGGATGCTGGCTTTACCTAAATCAAATTCAAGGTTCTTAATCGCTTCATCCACTACTTTACGATCTTCTTGCGTAACCACTACTTTTTCCTGTTTTATTATTTGCTTAGGTTGTGGCAGCGGGCAACCTGCACCATCTACCCGTACCCCATCTTCTGTGTTCGGACATTTATCGAAAATATCAGCTACACCATCACCATCACTGTCTTTTTTAGCCGCTTCGAGTTGCTGGCGCATACCTTCCAGCGCCTGTTGATTATGCTGATTTGCCTCAGCAATCTTATTTTTCAGGTCCTGGTTACGTTCATAAAGATCCATCGCCAGTTGTGCGGGCGCATTGACCACGGCCAGTTGTGGTTTGCTGCGATTGCCTAAAGCAACTTCAATTCCAAGTCTAAGCCCTGAAAACTTATCGTTGTGGCCAGAACCGATTACGCCATCAAAATAATGGTGATTCACAAAGTTTACATGATAGCTGAGATCCAGGTTAATCCCCGTTGCAAGGTTAAATTTAGCGCCTACACCGACAGGGATATAGAAGGCTTTAGTAAGGTCTGAATTATCTGAAGTAGGCACACCATTACCGTCGATATATTGATAGTTATCTCCACTCTGCCTGGACAGGTTGCCCTGGGTCTGAAATCCCATATAACCGCCGCCTGCACTGATGTAAGGCAAAACAGTTGCCTGACGGTTCAGCCAGTTGATTGTCCCTAACGTAAATACCCCACTCAGGGAAGCCGCCCATTTAATATCTGTTTTATAGGCATCTTCCATATAATAACCATCTGCCGGATGCATAGCGCCCATCCAGGCAGGTTGCTCAGCCTTATTTTCACCTTTTAACTTTCCGCGCATAAAATCGGCCTGTAACCCAAAACCATGGTAGATCTGCTTTTTGATATTAACGCCATAGAGTAACCCCATCTGACTGAATCCAAAACGCTTAAAATCATTATTACCAAAAGGTTGCGCCCCGCCGGACAGACCACCCCAGGCACCTACTGACCAGGTCCTGTAATCATGTACTCCTGAAAATGGTGTAACTCTGGGTAGATTCTGGGTAGCATACTGTTGCGCAGTAACTGCAAGGCTTATCATTATACTGGCTACGATAAGTAAACTTTTTTTTATATCCATAATACAAATAGTTTTATTTAGATTACATAATCAATCAATCGCTATATCAGAAAAGAAACAAACTTTATGCCATGATTTTAACATAAGTTTTAATGTGGTTTAAATAGAGCTAATCATCGGATCAATCCCTAATTTAGTAGCCAGTGCCTTCAGGTCAAGGACAACCGGTTCAATTATTGGGACGCCATACTCCTGGTGATAGATTTCTTTTTCTGTTTCAGGTTCTCCAGGTACCAGTACACGTGTCTGACCAACCGCTGGTTTCGCATTTTTAAATCGCCCGATCCACTGATCCATATGGTGCAAAAAATCTTCCTTTGGTCTGAAAGCGTCGACCCGCATGGCGCCAAGAAAATGCCCCAGTCCCTCACCTGGCATATTCTCGGGCATTGGAATATAGGCCGGAAATGGCGGTGCCCATGGACCATATGAAGCACCACTTAAAACTGCTGAAAAAATATCAACAATACTACTGAGTGCATAACCCTTATGGCTGCCGTGTTCCCGGTCTCCACCGAGTGGCAATAGAGAACCTCCTTCTTTAACCGATAAGGGATCATTACTGGGTGCACCATCTGCGCCCTGTGCCCATCCCGTTGGAATCGCCTCTTTTTTTCTGGCAGCGACTTCAAGTTTCCCATTCGCCACAGTAGTAGTGGCAAAATCCGCCACAAACGGCGCCTCAGCGCCAGCGGGGATGGCAACCGCGATCGGATTGGTACCTAACATTCTTTCCGCGGAAAATGTAGGTGCAACAAGTGCACTCGCATTGGTCATCGCCATGCCGATCATGTCATGATCCAGGGCCATCATAGCATGTTTACCGGCTATTCCAAAATGATTGCTGTTTTTCACACTCACCCATCCGGTTCCCACGGCTGCTGCTTTTTGAATGGCAATGTTCATGGCATAATATGCCACAACTAAACCCAGGCCCCTATCGCCGTCTACAACGGCAGTAGAGGGTGTTTCGTGCACAATTTTAATATCCGGTGCAGGATTTACTCTGCCGGCTTCCCAAAGCCGGACATAGCCGGTTAACCGGGCGATGCCATGGCTGTCAATGCCACGCATATCCGCACTCAGTAATACCCCGGTGGCAATATCCGCATGTTCATTGCTACAACCCATTTTCTGAAAAACAGAAAAGGTAAAATCGAATAAATCCTGATAACTATATGAGGTATACATGCATAATAATTTGAATAGCAAAGATAGGTTTTGCCTTGCGATTTCCATCGCCAGATCTTTGCTTATTCAGATAGATTTGGTCATCACTTTAATTTTTATTCGTTGTAAAAGCCAATCCTTACCTTTGTGGTTGCATTTTTGTTATGAGTAATACACAGGGGTAATAATAGGTTATCACAACATGGAGACTGACCTAAGGCATGCGACAGTCACTGATGCACAGTTAATCCTATAGCAAAGTAATATAGCGAATGGAAACCGGCGGCATCTATCCGGCAATGAAGGCAGTATGGCAAGGCTAAATACCTCCCTTAGCTCCTCTGATAATTATAATTTAAAAAAGCGTCCAATATACCAGCACAACAACTAGAAAAATAAGATAGCATATAGTGAAGAAAAAAAAACAGTCGTCATCTTTTAAATCGTTCAAGTTTCATCCAGGTAATTTTTCTCCCATTCGAAAAATTGGTTTGTTGCTTTTCATTCTGGGCTCCTGCCTGTCTGGTAGGGCGCAAACCAGTGATAGCGTTCCACCAACTCAAAGCCAGCGTCAAAACCCGCCTGCGGGCAGCCCCCGGCAGCCGCAGGCAACCCCGAAGGCAAAATCAGACTCAATGATTATTCCACTGCAACCCGCTAGTAGGCCCCCTGTGAATAATCCAATAAACCAGGTTAATCCCGCCGCTTTGCGACCGCAGGACACTTCGACCGCAGGTGGAGATTCAACCCAATTAATGGAGCCACCTGTATCTCGTATCATACAATACAGCAGCGCCTCTATCCATAGTGATTTTGTATTGGCGCCGCGGCGCGCCAGCTTTAAGAAATACTTACTTGAAAAAACCATTCAGGAAACTTTTTCAGGCCCGCTTAATCAAAATACAGATTATAAATTTGAAAATGCCTGCCTTTCTGCAACCCAGTTCCTGATTAAAAATCAATATAGTCAGCGAGGCTTTGATAAGATGTTTGAGCAGTATTTTCGGTTAGACGCTTCGACCCGCCAGGCCCTCATGACAGCTGTCTATGGCATATATCCGGCAACTTACAGAGAAAAAATCAAGTCCATACTTCCCTTTGAGAGAGATCCGAAGATCTTTGCCATCGGTGTGCTTTACGATTATCGGTTAGACAGTTCCATCGGTAACAAAAACAGGTTACTCAGCCAGATGCGGCGCCAGTTCGCCGACAGCTATCAGAATGTCATCCTCCGGGAGCTGACAAAATATCTGCAACAGCACCTAAATCAGCAAAAGACGGGGACACCTCCTATACTGGAATTATTCAGGTATCAACAGCTATGGAAACAGAAAACAGTCTACAGTTTTCAGCGCTGGGACCGCAATTATAGTGGCCTGTGTATTGTCCAGTATGAAGATGGCCACTTTGCAAGAGATGAGCAGGGGAAACTGAAAACCTTTCGGCAATTAGCGCGCTCTGGAAGTGGATTACCATATTTTATCACCAATGGCAACACACCGCAGGGCGTTTACCGCATTGCAGGCTCACGGGTATCTATTGATAAATTAATCGGCCCGACTCCTACACTTCAATCAGTCCTTCCCTTTCAGTCAGACGGTGTTTTCTACCGCGACCTGCCCCATGACTCCGCCGGAGATCCACTAGATAATTTTAAAATGCTTCTACCGCCTGCCTGGCAGTCTTATCCACCCATGCAGGAAAGTTTCTATGCAGGAAAAGCTGGCAGAAGTTACATCGTGATTCACGGCTC
>DATJDF010000147.1:0-2257 GCA_035497555.1 Arachidicoccus sp.
TACATATAGTGGGTCCGAACTGGCATTCACCGATGCAGCACCCCGCACTCTGATTTGCATATCTGCTCCAGGCTCACCTGTCGTCGTCCGAACGGTGACACCTGCCAGTTTCCCCTGCAATGCCGTCTCCGGGCGTGCCAATGGTCGATTCTCAAGATCTTTGGCATCCATTTTGGCAACTGCGCCGGTCAAGTCACTTTTTTTAACGGTGCCGTAGCCAATGACGACTACTGCATCAGCTTCCGCCGTAAGGGATTGTAGAACCACTCGAATAGTGCTTCCGGATACAGGGACCTCCTGCTCCCGGAATCCAACATTGGAAACCACAAGAACCGAACTGTCAGGTACAGTCATTTCAAAACTACCATCGTCGCCGGCAATTTTGTATTGTGCTTTTCCTTTCACTTTCACAGTTGCGCCAGGTAACGCCTGACCAGCTTCATCTACAACCGTCCCAGTGATATTAAGCGTATGACTTCCCTGTGCGCTGGATACTTTTGGAATGAGGAAAAGCAAGGCTACCGCAATAATGAGCAGGCCTTGTAATAAGGAATTTTTCTTTTTCATTCGTAAATTATTATGTTGATATTTTCAATCAACGAGTTAAACAATAACCTAAAAACACTGCACTAAGATTTCCTTATAAGTTGCAATTGATGGGGGAATTTTAGCGATATCTAGATTAACATATTTCCAAAATAGCAATTCTAACCGAAATTTACCGTAGAGATGACGTTTCTACCTTATCACCCCCATTTCGCTATTTTAACGAGCACCCGTTAACAATAGCACTTTGTCAGAAGGATTCATATAGGTTAATAAAATTTTGAACATTTTGAATAAAACACGGTCGAATAGTTAATCAATTCTTAATCCACAACAAATATAAATACCAAACATTCGTTAACCGTCCTGTACTATCCTGAGATTCGACTTTATTTACGCAATCGTTCCCACTAGAAATCATTAGTTATTTAGAAGCAAATCTGTAATAAGTTTAATATCATTTACTTGCTTTTAATTCAACATATGAAAGCGTAATTGCATCCGATGCAAGCCGCTCTTAATCCAGAAAACCGGCCGAATAAAAGCCCATTATTTCCCACAAATAATTTACTATTATGACTTGTAACAACCCACAGCTGAGCAAATGCAGATCTGTTACGCTATATCAATAGAAACGAAAGGGGCCGGCTGCATTTAATACTTCGGCACCACTTTCACAAATCATAAGGTAATTTCCCGCAAGATACATAGTCGCAAAAGGCTTGTGCATATTTTCGGCACTATAACCATATAAATCAATGCCTACAAAATCAAGATTACTACCAGGTTTCAGTCTTAAATAATAATTAGCAGCGAGTCTGGTAGGAGCATCCAAATCAACACAGTTTGATGGTAAATCGATCAGGCTAGCTGAAGTTGCACAATATATCCCGGAGGAGATTACACGAACCAAACATAACGCCTAAATGCCTGGTTCATGATATTCAGGTGAGTTTACCAAAATAAAATGAAGCTCCCGCAGAACAGATTGCAATTGGTAGAATCTTTGGACGTCCAATCTTTTTTAAGCAGCCTTTAAAAATATTAATTATTTGGACGTTTGGACTGGCGACACCGTCATGGAAACGGACGGGAATATGTAATACACCTTAAGTCAATAATTACTTGATATTATTTCAAGAAACAGGAAAATGGTTCTTCGAGCTACTTCATGGGTACCATGCAGCGCAATTTGTGTCGCAGCAATATTCCAAAATAGGATTAAGTTATCTGACAGCGTCTTGTAATTGCCCCAAAAAGATTAATTTTGTACCAGGTAAAAAACTTGCCGTGCAGGGATTGTCATCGCATTGATCTCTTGATCAAAGGCTATCCAAAAAAAATTACGGTGCTACACGATTTGGCAATAGGTACCCTAACAATTCATATTTTCAGTTGTCCCACATGGAAGTACGAAACTCATGAAGACAAAATGCAGTATGATCGCTTTATAGAAAATTAAATAGGACTGAAATTCTACAACATATGCATTACTGATGAAAACATTGATAAAAATAGACGAATGGAACAGAAAGGAACATTTCCTTTTTTTCTCCCAATTTGAAGAGCCCTTTTTTGGTGTGACTGTGGCGGTAGACTGTACCAAGGCCTATCAGAAGGCAAAAAATCGGCGTAGTTCATTTTTCCTGTATTACCTTTATCGCGCACTTGTCGTAGCCAATAAAATTGAGCACTTCCGTTACCGAATTTT
>DATJDF010000148.1:0-5121 GCA_035497555.1 Arachidicoccus sp.
TACAACTCATTTAAAATTACAACGGGCGATTATAAAACTTCGACAGCCTGTTCATTGATAATCTGCTGATCTCTGTCAAAGCGGCCCCACCACCAGCCAGCTTCCGCTTCCTGGATTTCGACCCCTACCGTTCCTTTATCCTTAAAAAAGTCCTGTAATTCATTCACATTTGTTTCCGGCGTACATTCTACTGCCATCACAAAAATATCATCTGTCTGCCTTGGGTGAAAAATATGCTTTTTCACAAAAGGTGCTAACTGACATAACCAACAAAATGTATACACCATACCTACAGCCGAGAAGAGTACTGTCAGCTCAAAAGTAATCGGGATGAATGCCGGTAAGGCAAAATGCGGTTTACCATCATAAATCTGAGGCCAGTCCGATACAAAAATCCAGGACATGCAGCCAAGTGCGGTACAGGTGCCCAAAATGCCATAGATAAAGCCAGCCGTATGTAAGCTCGTCTCTCTCAGTCCCATAACATTATCAAGACCATGCATTGGGAAGGGTGTGTAGACATCATGAATTTTGTAACCTGCCTTGCGGGTTTTCTCCACCGCAGGGAACAAATTTGCCTCATCATCAAAACTCGCTACAACAAATTTCTTTTTTGCCATATATTCTTCAATTAAGCGCTTGCGCTATGAATGAAAATCAATTTAATTATTATTCTTTAACCCTATTGCCTGATCAAAAACCAAAGCATTTAATGAGCATATTCATGCGCAAATACTTCTGGCTCTTTTGATTCGATCGGAGAAATAGCCCACTTGTGATTGTCTCCGGATGTCTTCGCGATGCTTTTGATTTCTGCAATCGCAACCACCGGGAAGTATTTTGAAAACAGGAAGAAACAGGTAAAGAACAAACCAAAAGTACCAATATAGAAGCCCATTTCCCAAATTGTCGGATGATAGTACACCGTCCAGGCCGATGGAACATAATCTCTGTAGATAGATGTTACGATAATAACGAAACGTTCAAACCACATACCTATATTCACAATTACGCTCATAAAAAAGGTCACAAACAGATTTCTACGCATTTTACGGAACCAGAAGATCTGTGGGCTGAGTACGTTGAAGGCAATCATACCCCAGTAACTCCAGCCTAATGGGCTGAACAGATCCGCACGGCTATAGAAGAAAGCATATGCTTCATATCGGTTACCACTATACCATGCGACAAAAAGCTCTGATAAATAGGCAACACCCACAATAGAACCGGTCAATACAATAACCTTATTCATCGCTTCAATATGACCAATCGTAATATACTGCTGCAAGTTCATCATTTTACGAACCACGAGCAAAAGGGAGTTAACCATTGCAAATCCGGAGAATACCGCACCAGCCACAAAATAAGGCGGGAAAATCGTTGTATGCCATCCCGGAATTACGGAAGTAGCAAAGTCAAAGGATACAATGGTGTGTACGGAAAGCACCAGTGGCGTAGCCAAACCTGCCAAAACCAGGGAGAGCGCTTCATGACGCTGCCAGTGTTTGGTTGAACCTGTCCAGCCAAAGGAGGCAATACCATACAATAATTTTCTCAGTTTAGTCTTTGCACGGTCACGGACTGTTGCCAGATCCGGTAACAGGCCTGTGTACCAGAAAAGGACAGAAACGGTAAAGTAAGTAGAAATCGCAAATACGTCCCACAGTAGTGGTGAGTTAAAGTTCGGCCATAAAGGACCGCGCGTATTTGGATAAGGCATTACGAAAAAACCATCCCAGACACGTCCCATGTGAAATATAGGGAACATACCTGCACACATTACAGCGAAAATCGTCATGGCTTCAGCAGCGCGGTTAACACCCGTACGCCATCCCTGACGGAAGAGCAGTAAGATCGCGGAGATAAGTGTACCCGCATGACCAATCCCTACCCACCATACGAAGTTGGTAATGTCCCATCCCCAACCAACAGTCTTATTCAGATTCCACTGGCCGATACCATACACTACTTCAGTGTAAACACTGACTGCACCAAATAGCAATAAAGCAACGGAAATGAAAAACCCGATGTACCAGAGCTTTCCTGGTTTTACTTCAATAGGCGCAACAAGGTCTTCCGTAATCTGATGATACGTTTTGCTGCCCTTCACCAAGGGTTCTCTGAGTTCTGATTCGTATTTAAATAATGACATTCGGTTTCGTTTATAACCAATAAATAATTATTATATAATTCATTAAGCCGTAGGCAATTCAACCTCTTTTACATCCGTATTGCGCACCTTCGCAAAATAATTGACATTGGGCATGGTGTGTAACTGTTCCAGGGCATGGAATAAACGTAAAGGATTTTCCTGCCTTACTTTAGAAATCGCACTATCCTTATCATTTACATTACCAAAAACAATACAATCACTTGCGCAGGCTTGTTGACAGGCTGTTTTCACATCCCATTCATTATTTGCACCTGATTTCAAAGGTCTGCTTTCTTTTTTAGCTTTTAACTTGCCTTCCTGTAAACGCTGTACACAGAAAGAACATTTTTCCATTACACCACGGGAACGAACGGTTACATCCGGGTTTAATACCATCCTGGAAAGATCTTCATTTCTATCAAGCACTGATGAATCCAGTTTACCCACTGTCGTCTGATCCTGGTTATTAGGGAAAGAGTCTGCTCCGGTATAATCTGCCCAGTTAAACCGACGCACTTTGTATGGACAGTTATTTGCACAATAACGGGTACCAATACAACGGTTATATGCCATCTGATTTAAACCTTCAGTACTGTGGTTGGTTGCATTCACCGGACAAACGTTCTCACAGGGCGCGTTATCACAATGCTGACACATTAAAGGCTGGAAGACAACATTCGGATTGTCCACATCACCGGTATAATAGCGGTCAATACGTAACCAGTGCATGTCATGAAAACGTGCCACTTCATCTTTACCAACAATGGGCACATTGTTCTCTATATTACAGGCAACGACGCAGGCACCACAACCATTACAGGAATTAATATCCACACTCATGGCCCAGTGAATCCCTGGCTTGTCATAATAGGGATAAATAGTTCCTTGTTTCTCAAAGTTTTCTACACCGCCATAAGGCTTCAGTTCTTCTTCCCGGTCACGAAGAATCTCTTTTGGATCTTCAACAAATTCCGGAAGATTCAATTCTTTTAATACTTCAATACGCTTACCACCGATGATAGAATTATATCTGTCATGAACCTGTGTCTGCGCAACTTTATATTTTTTCCCGGTTTTTTCGATCTTTACATCATACTGTTCAAACTGTACAGTATCGCCATTTAAGGATGCGAACTGATACACATTCTGACCATATCCGTCCGCAGCTTTACCAATCTTCGCCGTGCGACCATAACCAACGGCCACGCCGATTGTGTTAGGATGTGTACCCGGGATAACCAGAATCGGCAATTCGACGGTAGCACCATTAGCACCGGTTAATTTAATGACGGGTTTTTCAGGGAATACTTCGTATTCATCCGCACGACCCTCATTATAAAGATCAATGTTTAATAATTCTTTTGCCAGCGCCGGGGATATCATTACATAGTTATCCCAGGTTGCTCTGGAAATTGGATCCGGCATTTCCTGTAAGAAAGGATTGCTGGCTCCCTGGCCTTCACCGATTGCGATCTTCTGGTAAAGCACCAATTCATATTTACCCCCTTTCTTGGTGGAGTTCACTGCAGCCAAAGCGGCAGCAACTGCTGCTGCGTTAAAAGGAGCAGGAGCAACAGGTGATTGCACCGGGTTAATGACACCTGTTTGGATCGTTTTCAGCCAACCGGTCTCTCCGCCGCCTACTTTAGTCATCCAGTAGTTTTTCAGAAGCGTTTCATAATCCGCTGGTTCGCCAGCCCATTTCAGCAGGTTATCCTGCCATTGACGGGTTTTGAATAAAGGATTAATCGTAGGTTGCAGGAAGGAAAAATGACCCGTTCTTGGTTCTGCATCACCCCAGCTCTCTAAAAAATGGTTACTTGGAATAACATATTTACAAAGCTGTGTGGTTTCATCATTTTTCTCGTTAAACGAGATAGTTGTTTTCACCTTCTTCAAAGCAGCTTTGAAATCATCCCTTTTATTCCAGCTATAGGCCGGATTTGCATTATATATAAGTAAGGAAGCAACACTACCCGACTTCATGTCATTTAACAGCTGAACAAATTCGGCGTCTGTACCCTGACGGGTATTATTCAGTATGCTCCAGTCGATGGTTTTGCCATTGGAACCCAACGCTTCATTCAGCGCATTGACGATAATCTGAATATTCTTATCATTGCTGCCAGAGACGACCAGTGCCGCACCTCTGTTAGCATTTAAATCTTTTGCTACTTTCAGGATACCCGCTTTCAGGTGAGCATCACTGATACCATTCACAGCGCCGCCATTTACTGCACTTAATAAGGCAGCCGCGACTTTACCAAGTTCGGAAGGTAAGGTCTGGAAGCGTTCATCTGCACTTGCACCAGTTGGGGATAAAATCCCTTCAAACTGGTAATGCTTGCTCATAGCAGGATTTTTCTCATCTATCTTACGACCGGTTGCATATTGTTTTGAAAACTGCACCGGAGCCAACCAGGTACCCAGGAAATCTGCGCCCAGGCCAACAATAATCTTTGCAATATCAAATCGGTAATTAGGAATAGCTCTTTTCCCGTAGGTCGCTTCATTCGCTTCGATTAATCCACTGTAAGAGACACTGTTATAAGTCACGTGCCGGCTACCGGGATATTTAGCGATAAATTTATTGATAGCCTCTAAGGAGGTCGGCGAAGTAACAGTAGTTGTTAATATGACCGCCGGACCTGCAAGTTCACCTGCGATGGCTTTATCTATTGCTTCAAAAGTAACTTCTTTACCGCTAATAGTAGGGTAACGAAGACGTGCTGTATTATATAATTCAATAATAGATGCCTGTAGACGAGCAGAAGTACCACCTTTGGTTACCGCACTTAATTCATTGCCTTCCAATTTAATAGGACGACCGTCCCGGACCTTTGCCAGCACACTAATGGCATCTCCATCCTCAACATAAGTCGTTGCGTAATAATTGGATTCACCCGGTACAATATCTTCAGGCTTATTGGCAAATGGAATAACTTTCCGGACTGGCGTTTCACAACTTG
>DATJDF010000149.1:0-14226 GCA_035497555.1 Arachidicoccus sp.
TGGTAACTATATTCTGGACTGCAACTTTGAAAAAATACCACAACCCAAAGTACTGCAGACCGGGATTCATAATATTCCGGGGGTGGTTGAATGTGGCCTGTTTGTAGACAGAGCCAATACACTCATTATTGGGAAATCCAATGGGGAAGTGACCACAATCAACAAATCCTAAAAAAGAGATGAATAAAGCTTTTATTTTTGATATGAATGGTACCATGATTAATGACATGAGTTACCATACGACCGCATGGCACCGTGTACTTGACGGGCTTAATGCCGGTCTGACCATCGCAGAAACCAAACTCCAGATGTATGGCAAAGCGGAAGAAATGTTCGACCGCGTATTCGGTCCGGGCAAATTTCCTGAACAGGAAATGCAGGACATCATCATGCAAAAAGAATTACTCTACCAGGATGAGTTTCGGCCACACCTGAAATTAATCAAGGGACTGGAAGCGTTTCTGGCACGGGCAAAATCAGCGGGCATAGGGTTGGCTGTGGGGACAGCCGCACCCAAAACAAATGTTGATTATGTTTTGGATGGTTTGGATCTTCGCGCATATTTCCCGGTAATAATGGGTGCAGAGGATGTAAAGACCAGTAAACCGGATCCGGAAGTGTTTATCCGCTGCGCAGAAATGCTACATGCAATACCCGAAAATTGTATTGTTTTTGAAGATTCGCCAAAAGGCGTGGAAGCTGCAAAAAATGGTGGTATGAAGGCTATAGCCATTACCTCTTTTCACCCCGCCACTGATTTTGTTCACCTGGATAATGTCCTTTTTTGTATTGAAGATTATCAGGATGCAAGACTGCAAACACTATTTGACCAGCAAGCCTAAATAATGCGCTTTACAGCGTCCAGGGATTCATTTATCAGGATGACCCCGGGTTTTGTGCCTTCTTTAAAACGACCCAGTTCCTTTTCAAAGCCAAGGGCACAGGCACCGTTATAGGTGGCCCAACGCAGTATGGTTGCTAATGGAATGCTTGGAAAGGCCTCATATAGTAGTTTCATTTCTGCCAGGATGCTTAATTTTTGGTTACTCGCCAGGCTATCTGTACCCAGCGCAATACGGCAACCGCCTTCCATCAATGCTTCAACAGGTGGCATTTTATCCTCGATATATTGGTTCGCACCCGGACAAAGTACCCAATACAGCGTCTGGCCGGCTTTTGCAGCTGTTGAATTGGCAAATTCAATATCAACAGGTGTCGTCATCGTATTATGTACCAACAGGACTTTGCCGGCCTGGTTCAGCCAGGGTAATACTGTCTGCAGGCTGGACTTGCCAGAAGGCCTGTAATAAGAAATATCATTGTTGATTAATTGATAGAAATCCATGAAGCCGCTCTGACCCGTTTCAAAAAAAGCATTTTCCTCGGTACTCTCCTGGTTATGCATAGATAAGATGCGCTCATCGCGCTTTATGGCATCCTCAAACTGATTATTCAGTAAGGCAAACAAATCCGGTGAAACAGAATAAGGTGCATGTGGAACCATTGTTGTCCGGGAGTTTTGAAGCTGGAAGGGTCGCCAGATCTTGTCTTTCATATGGGAATACCGCTGAGTTGCGGCCTGGGGCAAAAATCCGAACAATTCTACAAAATTTCGATACTTTATAGGCGTTGATTGCTTTTTTGCCAAAGTATCAGTTGTGTTGCAGATATCTCCTACGCATTCAATTCCAGCTTCCCACATGTCCTTTTCTGCAACCTGTATGGCCGCCTGGATCTCCTCTTCACTATAGGCGCGCAGTCGGATAACTTTCGTGATAAAAGCAATCAACCCGGTATGCATCTCTATGGCTCCCTTTAAATGACTAAGTTCCAGATGACAATGGGTATTGATCATGCCTGGCATCAAAATCCCCTCATAGCATTCAATGGCCGCGTCCTCTTCCAGTTCGTTTTGTGGCAGAATCCCCTCAACAACACCGGAACTGCTCAACACCAGTACTTTGTCGGATAACAAATTCTCACCGTCAAAAATAAAATTACTCTTTAGTATCCTTATATCCATTCTTATGGCTTTCTAAATATATTTTCAATAATCTAGTTTCTTTATTTACACCCCCTGCAATGTACACGGATGATCTTTTCTGCCGCTCAGCTACTTGCAGGCAAAGATATTCTCTTTTTGCTTCAGTAAGGATGGTGGCAATTGATATTAAAACGCGCCCTCCATTGTTAATGATTATTAAATATTACAGCCGCCTAATACCTCAAAATTGCCCAATTCATAAGCAATTCTTTGCTTTCAATTCGTATAATTGACTGTAATTCAAATCATAGCTTTAATTTTATACTTATTTTGCGTTTAATACATTTTTAATATTGCTAACATAATTTTAGCTTTGCCCACGATTTGAGTGCAGTTGAGTCTGTCTGGTGACCGGCAAAATCCATTTCAAATTACTATATCAACATAAATAGCGATAGCACCATGATTACATTAGACGAATTTACAATCCAGCAATTACGCCTTTATCCACAGGCCACTGGTGAACTTTCCGGCTTACTCAGGGGCATTGGCCTGGCCGCCAAAATGGTCAACGTCCAGGTGAATAAAGCAGCCATTGCAGACATATTAGGGGAAGACGGCGGTGCCGTCAACGTTCAGGGTGAAACCGTTCAAAAACTTGATTCCCTGGCCAATAATACTTTTATTAATGTACTGCGACACGGCATCCATTGCGCCGGGATTGTCTCTGAGGAGAATGAAGATATGATTGTTTTTGACGATCCTAAAAACAATCAGTCAAAATACGTAGTACTCATGGATCCCCTTGACGGCTCATCGAATACAGATATTAATATGCCCATTGGTACCATCTTCAGTATTTACCGCCGGGTATCTAAATTAGGGGAACCCTGTACCAAAGCGGATTTTCTTCAAAAAGGAGAAAATCAATTTGCAGCTGGCTATGTATTATACGGCTCTTCCACCATGTTTGTCTATGGCACCAGGCGCCATAGTGTCAACGGTTTCACCTTAGACAATAGTGTCGGAGAATTTTACCTCAGCAATCCGCATATGCAAATGCCTGTGGATGGACAGGCTTATTGTTTTGATTATAAATATTATCACGCAGTTGACCCAAAGGTTCAGGGGTATCTGCAATATTGTAACGCTTCAGAAAATGGAGAAGATGGTCGTTATGCCAATAAAAATGCCGGAAGTATGGTGGCGGACATGCACCGCATTTTTCTAAAAGGAGGCATTTTTATGTATCCATCCAGAAAAGCCAAACCTCAAGGCAAACTTCGGCTGATGTATGAATGTAATCCAATGGCATTTCTAACGGAACTCAGTGGTGGTTGTGCGACTGATGGTCAGCGGCGGGTCATGGAAATCCAACCGGAAGACATACACGAAAGAACACCTATTTTTATCGGCAGTAAAAATATGATTGAAACTTTTGAGGCAATGATCTAAAGGGGGAACGTCACTGAATGGGTCACAATAAAGGAAATAGCAGGCTGCCACAAATCATGAAGATGAAAGGTCCGCCTGCTATTTTTTTGCAGTTTAACGTTCCTCCTATTGCACTACCTGCTTCAGGTACTCAGATTTTATGTAACAGACAGTTGACCATACCGACTTTATGTGTAATTTTATCAAATTAATTCAAATTATTAAACGGAGTCTTTTGTTTGGAACTCTGTGAACAGGCACTTTATGAAAATATTTCTGGCACAACAAAATTATCATATTGGAAATTTTAAAGCCAATACGGCAAAAATTATTCAGGCCATTGACACCGCTAAAGCAAATGACGCAGATTTGATTATTTTCAGCGAACTCGCCATCTGTGGATATCCGCCTCGTGATTTTCTTGAATTTGATGACTTTATTGAGCAATGTTACCAGGCGCTCGATACCATTCGCCTTCATGCAGATACAATTGGTGTACTGGTAGGTGGTCCTGCCAGAAATCCACAACCAGAAGGCAAGCGGCTCTTTAATACCGCCTTTCTGCTGTATGAAAAGCAGATCAAAGCTGAGGCTCATAAATCCCTACTGCCCACCTACGATGTTTTTGATGAAAACCGCTATTTTGAGCCGGCTTATCAATTACAGGTCATGACTTTTAAAGGAAAAAGAATTGCGGTGACTATTTGTGAGGATATCTGGAACCTGGGTGATAATCCACTATATCGCGTCTGTCCAATGGACACTTTGATGAACCAGAGACCGGATTTCATGATCAATCTTTCAGCGTCCCCATTTGATTATACCCATGATGAGGATCGCCAGGCTATTATCCGCGCTAATGTACTAAAGTACAAAATCCCGATGTTATATTGTAATGCTGTAGGGACACAAACAGAGATCGTTTTTGATGGGGGTTCTTTTATTTTTGACAAATCGGGTAATATGATCAAAAAGCTTCCCCTTTTTGAAGAAAGCATTACAGGCATTGAGCTGGACAGTCAAAATGAAATCAGTGAACCGCCTATTGAAATGGCTGACAGACTTCCCCTCCACGAAATCAATCCACTGCTGCTGGAACCGATGCTTAATATAGAACAGGTTTACCAGGCACTGGTTATGGGTATTCGGGATTATTTTATGAAAATGGGGTTTTCAAAAGCCATTATCGGTTCCTCGGGTGGAATAGATTCTGCGGTAACTATTGCTTTGGCCTGTGCTGCGCTAGGCCCTGAAAATGTCCGGTCGATACTCATGCCCTCTCCCTATTCTACTGCACATTCAGTAGATGACGCGGTAGCCCTCAGTGAGCAGCTTAACAGTCCTTACGATATAATACATATCCAAAATATTTATGAAACTTTTCTCCAGGAACTCCAGCCAATATTTGGTGACCTCCCTTTCTCGGTAGCCGAAGAAAATATTCAAAGTCGTACCCGGGGAAATTTACTGATGGCCATTGCCAATAAGCTGGGTTATATCTTACTGAATACCTCTAACAAAAGCGAACTGGCCACCGGCTACGGAACACTTTATGGTGATATGGCTGGCGGATTGGGCGTATTAGGAGATTGTTACAAATTACAGGTATATGCACTGGCGCACTATATTAACCGTGACGGTGTTATTATCCCTGAAAATATTATTACAAAAGCACCTAGTGCAGAACTACGACCAGGTCAGAAAGACAGCGACAGCCTTCCTGATTACAGCCTGCTCGACCAGATTTTATATCAGTATATTGAACACCGGCAGGGACCAAATGAAATCAAAGCGATTAAGGACCTTTCTGGTGGTCCGGCCTTTGATCCCGCCCTCATTGACAGAACGCTTCGCATGGTTAACAAAAATGAATATAAGCGAAATCAATTCTGCCCGATTATCCGGATCTCTCCAAAAGCATTCGGGGTTGGCAGAAGGATGCCCATTGTTGGAGAATACCTGTTGTAATAATACATAAGCTATAAGGGACCCTATTTTTTTGTACCTTCCTGTTCCACAATTTTTTGTTTAAAACCTACTTTATCATGACCCTATTTTCGAAGATCATTGCAGGTGAAATTCCTTCCTATAAAATTGCTGAAGACGATTATTTTTTCGCCTTCCTTGATATCGCGCCCCTGGTAAGAGGCCATGTACTCGTTATTCCCAAAGTGGAAGTTGATAAGGTGTTTGATCTGGATGACACTTACCTGAGTCGACTATTGGTCTTTGCGAAGCCTATTGCTAAAGCATTAGAAAAGACCATGGACTGTAAACGCTGTGCACTTTCCGTCGTTGGCCTGGAGGTACCCCATGCCCATTTGCATTTGCTTCCGATCAATGTAATGGATGATACCAATTTTACGAGAACTAAAATGAAATTCTCTGATAAGGAGATGGCAGAAATTCAACAAACTATTATTAATGCACTAAATTAAAAAAATGAGATTTGAAATTATTCCGGGCGCCGCCAAAGATCATTATCTTCTTAGGGATGTCGAAAACGGCACACAGGCAGAGATATTCACTTTTGGAGCGTTATTAAACCAATTTTCAGTACCGGTTGGACCCGGCACTGCTCAACGCGTAAATGTAATAGACGGGTTTGTTGATAGTGCTGCGGCACGCGCAGAGATAACAAATGGATTTCACGGTGCCAAATTAAGCCCTTATGTGTGCAGGTTACATGAAGGTAGTTTTGATTTTGAGGATAAATCCTATAAAGTCAAAGGACATTATATGGGGGATTCTGCCATTCACGGTCTGCTTTTTGATGCTACCTTCGCGGTCTCCTCCACCCATGTGGACGAAGAAAAGGCCATTCTCTCCCTATGGTATCAATACAATACAACGGAACATGGATTTCCATTCCCCTATTCCATTGAAGTTATTTACAAATTGACGGCTGATCGCGGCCTGCAAGTCACGACCAACGTAACCAATGCAGGTAAAACGAATATGCCGCTTAATGACGGCTGGCACCCCTACTTTAAGTTAGGCCAGAGTATTGACAGCGCTTCAGTACGTTTTGACAGCAAGGAATTAGTCGAATTTGATGACGCACTTTTGCCGAGTGGCAAAACGAGCATTTACCAGAATTTCCATTTGTTTAAAGTATTCGGTGACACTGAACTTGACAACTGTTTCACGCTTAACCGGCCGGCTTATAACGAGGACCTCCCTGCTTTTGAAATAAAGGATGAATCAGTTGGTTTATCGATTGGCATTTATCCGGATGATGCCTATCCTTTTTTACAAATATATACACCGCCATCCCGGGAGAGTATTGCGGTAGAGAACTTATCTTCTATCCCCGATTCATTCAATAATAAAACGGGACTGATCACGTTAAAGCCGGGCGAAAGCCGGGTGTTCAATACCACCTATAAATTAACACTGCTGTAGACTGTATGAAGGCTCGAGGAGATTTAATAGTTTAATAGCCTCTACAGCCGCCTGGACGTCATGCACACGCAAAATATCTGCACCGTGCTGTAATGCGAAAGTATGCAGCACGGTGCTTCCATTCAGGGCTTCCCCTGCCGTCAGACCCAGTGCTTTGTAAATCATGGACTTCCTGGAAACGCCTACCAGTATGGGCCTTCCAAGTAGGGTAAAATCCTGCAAGCGGGATAGTAGCTGATAATTTTGCTGCTGGTTTTTGGAGAATCCGAATCCGGGATCAATAACTATATCTTTAATACCGGCTTTTTCGCAACTGGCAAGCCGCTCAATAAAATAATCCATTACTGATATAAATACATCCTCATATTGTAGATGACTTTGCATTGTTGCCGGTGTCCCCTGCATATGCATGGCTACATAGGGCACGCCAAGCGTAGCCACCGCCGCCAGCATTTCAGGATCAATCCTGCCGGCACTGATATCATTTACAATCAGGGCGCCTGCTTTAACAGCCGCCTCAGCCACCGAACTAAAATAGGTGTCAATAGATAGGATAGCTTCCGGATACTTTGTCAAAATAGCCTCTATTGCCGGAATCACCCGGTTTTGTTCCTTCGCTGCTGAAACTTCCGGACTTTTAGGATGTGTACTCTGTCCTCCCAAATCCAAAATACCGGCCCCGGCGGCCAGCATTTCTCCGGCTGTCTTCACGACTGCAGGAAGCGTTATTTTTCTACTGTCTTCATAAAAAGAATTTTCATTCACATTAATGATCCCCATAACAACAGGGCTGCCTAGAGATAAAAGCCTTCCTTTACAATTGAGGGTAAACATATTTATTCTATTTTTGTGAACAATCAAGCCAGTAGTTATGCCCAATACAGTGCAACAATACGATAATGCGGTTAATTTATGTAAAGAAATTTTTCTAAAGAAAACCAAAGATTATGGCACTTCCTGGCGGGTTCTGAGAATGATTTCCGTGATTGATCAGATTTATATTAAAGCACTCCGTATCCGTAATCTGCAGGAAATCAAGACCCAGAAAGTAGCCGATGATATTCCTTCTGAATTCATTGGCATTTTAAACTATGCAGTCATCGGGCTTATTCAACTGCATCTGGAAGCGCCTGGTTTTGAAGATCTCCGGGAGCAGGAAGCGGCATCCCTTTATGATTCGCAGGTAAAATTTGCGCAGTCTGTCATGTTGTCTAAAAATCACGATTACGGTGAAGCCTGGCGGGAAATGAGCCAGGAGAGCCTGGTAGATCTGATCCTGGTTAAACTGCTGCGCATGAAACAGATTCACGGCAATGACGGGAAAACACTGATCAGTGAAGGTATTGATGCCAATTATGTGGATATTCTCAATTATGCAGCCTTTGCCCTCATTCAGTTGCAAGAAAATTTAAATTAAGTTATGAAAAAATCATTAACCATCATCCGGTGGATCGTCGGCTTACTTTTTATTTTTTCAGGACTGATCAAGGCCAATGACCCTCTCGGGCTCAGTTTTAAAATGCAGGAATTCTTCGAGGCCTGGAGCATGCAATCCTTCTACCCATTGACGCTAAGCTTGTCTATTGGTATGAATGTTTTTGAACTCTTATTGGGTATAGCCATGATCCTGGGCTACCGCATGCGGCTCTTCAGCTGGTTGATATTATTACTGACTGTATTTTTTGGATTCCTGACAGGTTATGCTGCGCTCAGCGGAAAGTTCAAAAGTTGTGGCTGCTTTGGTGATTGCCTGCCGCTCGAACCGGTACAATCCTTTTTGAAAGATGTCTTCCTGTTAATACTCGTACTGATTATTTTTATCTACCGAAAACGGATTCAGCCGGCCTTCAAATCGGGTATAACTTCCGTTATAATACTGGCAGCTACCGTGTTGCTGGGTATCGGACTACAATCCTATACCTTAAAACATTTGCCGGTATTGGATTGCCTGCCTTATCGGCAGGGCAATCATCTGCTCGAACAAATGAAAGTTCCTGCCGGTGCCGTGTCTGACAGTTTTGCGATTACATTCAGTTACAAAAAGGATGGAAAAATAGTGGAATTTGACGCCCTTCATTTCCCGGCTGATTTTGATTCTACCTATACATACGTTGACCGGTATGATAAATTAGTACGCAAAGGAAATGCAACCCCCAAAATAACTGATTTTGCCTTAAAGTCAGCCGATGGCATTGACTCCACCCAGGCAATTTTAGGAAGCAATGATCGGTATATAATGGTGATGATTAAGTCTTTTGATGACTGGTCACAGCGCAAAGCAGGATTTGAACAGGTTCTGCAGGCAGCCAGGCAGCACCATATCCCTTTACTTGTCGCCACACCTGCTGCCGGCGACGCCTCAAAATATTTGCCTGCTTCAGATATGCTCAGGGTATTCCAATTAGATGCTGTCGTTGAAAAAACTGCAGCCAGGGCGAACCCCACTTATTTTCTGATGCAAGGGGATCTTGTGCTGGAAAAAGAAAGCTATGCTGATGTGGATCTGTTTAAAGCCGCCATCCTGGGTGAAGAAGTGGACAAATAAGGGATCTTCCTCATAACGCGTAGTTGGTTGATAAACCCGTTAAGCAATTGAGTCAGTCTGCTAATCTTTTATTTTTGAACTTAACGGGTATCGTAGATTTTTATAGCCCGTCATATCGACTTTTATACTGCCCACCACAATGGGGCTTTGTACCCTGAGTGGTATATGGTTATTGTCATCACTGACCCAGACAGTCATTTTTTCCCCGCCTTTAAACATTTCTCCTTTAATCAGTAAAGGTTTAAATTTAATGGCATTAAAAGTCCCAAAACGGGTTTTAATCCGCTCTTTGCCCAAATAGCGGATATAGAGATGATAAAGTTCATCTCCTAAAAACATTTCAAAAGGAATCTTATCATTTACTTTGTATTTGGAGAAGTCTATACTACGCGCATTGAATACTGCGCTGACAACATCCTGTACACAGGACGGCACTTTGAATACACCTTTGTTGGTTACAGCGGTATTGGTTTGTTTATTAAAGACAATATTCTCCTTGCGGCGATAACTGCCTTCTTCCTGCTTACGTATAAATTTAAGGGGCTGCATAGTCGCCGTGTCAATATAGGAATCATAATAATCCCGCACCTTAAACACCCAATCATAAGAGGAATTGGATTTACCAACACAGGCAACATGGTAAACAGGCCGGTTATTAAAGTGGGTTAATGTCGTTGTAACAGTGGCGTGGCCTGCATTGACATAAATACCCGCAACCGAATAATACACCGTGAGATTAAATTGTTCTCCGGCCTTGAAAGCGGTATTTTTGTTCTGACACATACCGTCTCCAGCAGGATCTACAGGCTTAAATGCGCAAAAAATCAGTATACTGAATAATAAAAACACTTTTTTCATCTTCATGCGTTTTTTGGTTCTTCACTTTTCATTTCTAGTGCCCTATTTTCGGCCTTTTTAAATATTTTCAAACTTAACACAAACAAACTTCCTACCAAAGCAGGAATGATTAAATTAATGAGCCAGATGAATCCGGCAGCACTTATAATGCCTAACGTATTGGTACTCAATAAGCCAAATACTTTAATACTGATTTCACCGCGCACCCCTAATTCAGCAATTGGAATGGTTGGAACAATGGCAATCAGTAAAAAGAGGATGCTAACCGACCAAATAGATTCCTCCAGCGGCATTACCACGTTAAAAAGATAAAACATTAAAATGTATTGAGCAATAAAAACTGAATAACGGCAAAAAGCAAGTAGCAATACACGTAATAAAAGTTTTTGCTCAAATTCTTTTAGACTGTCGATAAGCAAGCGGTGTTTATAAACAAAAGGGATTTTTTCGAACCAGTTAACAAATAGAGAGATTTTAAAATATAATAACAGAAAAAAACCTATAAATATAATAACCGCATAAACAAGTGCCCGCAGCCAGAATCTATTGAGACCGGTGGTCATCAATCCGGAGGAGGGAAAATAATGCAGCATAAATTCCAGTCCGATTACGCCAATTACCAGGGTAACGATCACCTGACTTAGACTACCCATAAAGCTTATTGCAACAGACTGCAGCCTTTTACCTTCCTGCATATATAGCATCCGACCTAAATACTCACCCATTCCGTTAGGAATAAACAAAGAAAAAGACAGGCCGGATAATACGGCCTTAAATCCGGTTATCAGGCTCACTTTTTGGACCGGTTCAATGAGCAATTGCCATTTTTTGGCCTCAAGGCTCCAATTGATAATCATCAGAAGGAACATCAGCAGCAATAAATAAGCATGGGAAGAAAATGTTTCGCGGATGGTCAGCCATGATTTGTCAAGATTTGGTTGCTTCTGAATCTTATTGTAGATAGAATAGGCCAGTACGACGAATAATATCGGACCAACTACATAGTTTAATATTTTTTTCCAGTTTTGTTTCTGCATGTGGGTTCGCTAAGCACAAAATTCCATATTTAATCTTACAAAAACCTGATTATCTTCTGTTTTTGTAAGATTAATTATTCTGACCATAAAATTCTTAGTATTTTCGCATAGTCAAATGCCCACAACAACACCCATCATATTAGCCATAGATCCCGGCTCCATTAAAATGGGCTATGCCATCATACGCAGCCTTGGTAATCAAATGGAATTACTTTCCATGGGCACCCTGCTTCTGTCTTCCTACAAGGATATCTATATGCGACTGGAAAAAATTCATAGCACGGTTGACCAGTTGATCCGGCTCCACCAACCGACCACCTTTGCCATTGAGGCCCCATTCTTTGGGAAAAATGTACAAAGTATGCTCAAATTAGGTCGTGCACAAGGCGTCGCAATCGCTGCTGCTATGCAACATCATCTGGAAGTAACTGAGTATGCGCCCAAAAAAGTAAAGCAATCCGTTACCGGAAATGGTAATGCGAGTAAGGAGCAGGTATGGAAAATGCTGCAGCAGATATTTGTAATAGAAGAAAATCCTAAATATTTTGACGCTTCCGATGCACTGGCAGTAGCATTATGCCATCATTACCAGAGTCGTTCTCCACTGGGCAAAATGAAAGGATTGAAAAATTGGGGCGAATTTCTTGCTAAAAATGCAGATAGAATTGTTACGAACAAACCGGCCGCCAAGTCTTAATTTGAGCACTTAATTCGATATCCTGCTTTCTATATTTAATATCCACGGGCATTGACACCCTCTATATAATTAATAAATGCTTTGTTCACCACGCGGTTCCCACCCGGTGTCGGATAATTACCCGTAAAATACCAATCTCCCGTATTAGTAGGACAACTGTCATGCAGGTCCTCAATTGTCTGATAAATCACCTGAACAGGCACATCAACCTCCGGCGGTGTAATAAGCGCTGCAATTTTATCTGAAATTTCCTCTGGTTTAAATGCCGCGTATATGTCCTTGACGGCATTTTCAGTATGCATTTTATCCGCTGCCTGCAACGCCAGACATTTCTGGAAAGTAGCTTCAATGACAGATTCGGTTCCCCTGTCTTTATGCAAGGCAAGTGCTGCTCTAAAGGCAATAAAATCGCCCATCCGGCTCATATCAATACCATAACAGTCCGGGTACCGGATCTGAGGCGCTGAAGAAACGACAATAATTTTTTTGGGTTGGAGACGGGCCAGCATCCGGACAATGCTTTCTTTCAGTGTTGTGCCTCGCACAATCGAATCATCAATAACAACCAGGGTGTCCTGTTGCTTCCTGACCGTTCCATAGGTAATATCATATACATGCTGCACCATTTCATTTCGGCCGGCATCGGCAGATATGAAAGTGCGCATTTTAACATCTTTAATGGCAATTTTCTCCTGCCGGATCTTCCGGTTCACCATTTCTTCCAGCTTCTCTGGCGTAAAATCATTACCCCAGCTCAGGATACGCTGTACTTTGATGGTATTCAGGTAATCTTCCATTCCTTTAACCAGGCCATAAAAAGCGACCTCTGCGGTATTGGGTATATAGGAAAATATTGTATTTTTCAGATCGGCATCAATTTCATCGAGAATACGTTTGCTAAGATGATAACCCAGTGCAATCCGTTCCCGGTAAATCTTCTCATCCCCACCACGGCTAAAGTAGATTCTTTCAAAGCTACAGGCGCGCCGTTCTTTGGGTTCCAGAATCTGGTGTAATTCATGACGGCCTTTCTCGTCCACAACCAGTGCCATACCTGGCATTAATTCTTTTACTTCATTTTCACCGACATTAAATGTGGTGCGGATCGAAGCCCTTTCACTGGCAGCCACTACCACCTCATCATCAACGTAATAATAAGCCGGTCGAATCCCGTGTTCATCGCGTAAAATAAAACTTTTGCCATCGCCAATCAACCCGCCGACAGTATAACCGCCATCAAACTGGACGGCTGCCTGCCTGAGGACATGGGCAATATCGACATTCCCCTCATGTTCATTCGCTTCTTTGACTAGGTAAAAATGCACCATTTCCATCATGGCTGCCAAATCACTTTGTTTCTGGAATGTGCCCGGTTCCATACCGATAGCTGCAAATAATTCCTTTGTATTGACCAGGTTAAAATTGCCGGCCATCGCCATATTGGTGGCCCGGTTCAAATTGCGTTTGATAAATGGATGGCAAAATTCTACATCATTTCTGCCTTGAGTACCATACCTGAGATGTCCGAGTAATAATTCACCCAGCATCGGAACATGGCCTTTCATAATTTCTGGTTGGGACTGTATTTCCGGGAGGTATTTCTCAAGATCACTGATCTGCTGACCAATCTGTGCAAAAATATCGGAGATAGGTTGCGGTGCATTGCTGCGCAGTCGGTGCAGGAACTCATATCCGTTTTCCACTTCTAACTTTACCGTCGCGACGCCAGCGCCATCCTGGCCACGATTGTGCTGCTTTTCCATCAATAAGTACAACTTATTGAGTCCGTAAGTTACTGTTCCATATTTTTCCAGGTAGAAAGATAGGGGCTTTTTCAGCCTAATATACGCCAGACCACACTCGTGTTTAATTTCGTCACTCATTGTATATAATAAGAAGAAAATGCAAAGTTAAGCTAAGAATTCTTCAAAAAAAAGAAATCGATAGCCCATATGGGCCGTATTCCCCCTGAATCAGGATTTTAACTTTTCTGCCAGCCAAAGGAATTCAACGACAAAATTATCAATATTCCCCTGGAAGGTTTCCGCCAGCAAATTGCCTGTTTCGTCGAACTTTTTATCTACCTGACCAATGACCAGCATTTGGGCCAGGGGAACACCATACAGTGCAAGTGCAAAATGTTGTAATTGCATCGCTGCTCTCAGCCCTCCTAATGCACCATTGGAAGCAGACACCAGACCAAAGGCCTTATGTAATTGCTTGGGGAAGTGATTAAACCAATTAACCAGTGATGGCGCTATAGCAC